>CAYTLS010000113.1:0-4833 GCA_964438745.1 uncultured bacterium | reverse complement strand
AAACCACCAAAGATGGGCCAGTTCATGAGCAAAATACCGGGTATAGTTGGTGATCCGTTTAGTGTAACTATCCGGGGCAATATTACTGAATACGATCCCACCGATGCGAGCATATCCGCCGCCCTTCTTTCGTTTACTGTCAATAATAGTGATGTCGATATTTTTGGCGCCGAACCATTTCTCGTAATGGCGATTGATGGTCTGCATATTATTGGCGATTGCCCTGGTAGTTGTATCGGGCAAATGTTGATGAAAAATCCGCAGTGTGTTATCGCCCAAAGGACTTTCAAATTCTGCGATATCATCAGTCATACAAACCACGATATCCGTGGTCGGCACTTTACTTTCGATTATTACGTGCCCGGATTTTTTTGTAATTTCTCCAATGCCAAAAATACGGTGGTCTTTATAGTCCGCCACTTCGATGGTGTAGGTGAACAACCTGAAAAAATCAGGATTAAACGGAAACCAGGGATAATAGAGACCAAGTTCCGTCCATTCTTCAGAAATCCGGTTAGCGAAAAATGCCGGGAGATCTTCCGGTTTTCCTTCATAATTTAGATGGATTGTGGTGGGCTCATTGCCTGAAAAATTATCGGTCAGGTAGATTTTCCGCGCCTGGGGCATAAAACGATTATCGGAGCCAGCGGTATCAGAAATTGCGATAGGTTTGCCATTGACTGAAAATTCTTTGATCGCAAGATCTCGTTGTAAATAGAAAAATGCCGAGTCCGGGATTGCCACCGACTGTGGTATGGTCATTTTGCCGTTTACAGCAATATTCTTCGTTACAGGATTGACTTGTAATTGCAGGTCATAGTTCGGATAATCAATTGTTTTGGCGTCGTCAACCGGCTGACAAGCAACCAAAAAGACGAATAATAAGATTAAACCATTAGACAAACGCTTCATCTCTCTCCCTTTTTTTTCTAATATTAATTTATTTGTAAATTTTTTCCAACCCTCATCTTTTTGGTTTGACTAATAATTTATAACTGATTTTGCATGATTTAACCTGAATTATTCGTGAACTTTCAAATTAACTTAGGAAATTTAAAAATTCAATTTACTTTTTTATCTCTTTGGGTTCGGTGCTCGTTATTTGACGGGCATTTTTTCGGGAGACGACTTTTTTACCCGTGGTTTTTTCCAATTGCGTGCGCGCCGCTTTTGCGACAGTGCCGCCTTCATGGGCCACACTGATATTTTCATCAAAACTTTGTGGTTGTTTATCCTGGGAAATTTCAGTGGTCGATGCTTCTGCCAGCATATTGAGCACTAACTCCAGGTTACTCATGTTATCCCGCAGGTTTTCCATTTTCAGACTTTTATACTTTTTGTACTGTTTGGTGGTAAAACCACTCCAGGTTTTTGTTATTTCATCGGTGAGAATGGCGAATTCAAGTCCCTTTTGAACACCATGGTTCTCCCATTCATCAGTCAGTTCTTTGCGTATTTCGATGGACTTTAAGCGTTGGTTGATCCATTCTTTGCTGTAGCCTTTTCTGAGATAAGTTTCCATTGCGCGGTCAATGGTTAATTCCGGGTCTTCAATTTCATCGATTCGGTCCCGTCCCACTTTCGCCAACCACTGCTTGAAAGGCTCTGCTTTTTTGGATGGCACCGATTGGATTAAGCGTAAAATCTGCTCTGTATCAGCAACATCAGTCAATCTCATTTTTCCATCTTTGGCTTTTAATTTCAACTGGTGACAATTTGTCACCGTTTGATTCCCTTCTGATTTCAGTCGCTCCTTTAATTTATTCCAATATTTCCTGGCTTTAGTGTAATTCGCTTGCTCTGTCAATATCGCGATAACATCAATAATAGAAAAATACCATTTTTCCTGCGCTTCATCCCAAACAGTGCGAATCTGTTTTTCTTCAAATAATTTGATAGCAGTTTCTTTGTTCATGATCAGAACCTTTTGTTTTATTAGAATATCAATACGTTTTCAAAATCATTTCTGCCAGCATTCCGTAAATAACAGCCTGGGCACCGTGTTTTTCATCTTTTTCCGGAATATAATTTTTATACTCCTCGTCTTTGCAAAGCGGGCCGGGGCCTTTACTGGAATTGTAAATTTCGCCCTCATCGGATATATAATTCTTTATTGCATGGGTTGCTTTTTCTATCGGTTCTTTGAATTGTGTCGCTGGTAACCAGCTTTTTTCTACGGCGACAGCCAAATAATAAGCGATCATCCCGGTTCCACTGACATCAGGGGCAGAATTCTCATGAGGAAGATGCAGTAAAATGTGCCACATGCCGGATTCTGCCTGGACAGCCAATAGTGCATTGGCAACCCGGTTTAATAGCGGCGTAAGTTGTTTTTGATATGCTGCCGGCAAATAGTCCATGGAACTCACCAATCCTCGCAGTAACCAGCCATGTCCCCGGGACCAGGCGCCCTCGGAAATTTTGGTTCGGCCTGCACACCAGCCCCGACCCTGGTGCCACAAACCGTTTTCTTTATCCCGTAGCAATCTTTCATAAATCATGAATTGTTCGACACACTCATCAAAGAAAACTGTGTCACCGGTCAGATAACCGGTTTTTGCCAGGCGGCTGGCATATTCCTGCAGGTAATCAATCAGAATATTATGCTGGCCCTGATGACTGATCAATATCGCGCCTTCCGGTGATTTTTTTACCTCATTAGCCATTGTATAACTTTCTGCAATGAATCCTTTAAACCAATCATCATTCCCGGTCACTTCCCCTAAAGTGAAGTTGATACTGCAAAAGGGTTGCTTCCGGTAGTCAATTGTATCCGAAAGCACAAGGTTTCTTTTTGACATAACTTTTTGAACGATGTTGGTATAGTTATCATTGTTTGTATGATAATCGTAAATCAGCATGGCTTCCAGCATGAGATCCAGGGTATAATTCCCCCAGACATCGGCGGTGTCCTGAAAATTATTATGAAGGTCCAGCCAGTGATCAGTGACAGTTGTGACAATGGCATGTGAAGATCTTGCAAAGGCATAATTACTGCTGATGCATAATAAACTCAGCACAAATATTAATAATCTTTTAGTCCTGTTTTTCATGACTGGGCTTATTAATGAATTTTGGAACCAGGTAGTTGGGTATATCTGCAAAATTGCTGAGATTTGCCCCTAAATCATTATGCTCATTATTACCTTTGCTGATGCTCTTTCCAATTGCCTGAGATGTTTCCTTTAGACGAAAATCAAAGCCGGTATCATTGACAAAACCGGGATCGGCAATGATGAATTTCTTGCCATTATATACAAAAAGATCAACCTTGAAAAAACCAGCATTGGTGGATGGATCTTCATAAACACCATCCATCAGATTATTCTCTATAAAGATATTTTTGTCTTTCAGTGACTTGCGGCCGGATTCTTTGGAAATATCAGCAAAGGTGGCGATTTGATAGCCATAATTTTTATACAAAATATTGTTATAAATGTAGATATCCTGAAGATTGGGTGACAAAATGCCGATACCACCGGTTTCGCCGGACCAATGTGCCGGTGTGCCATTGAAACAGATCGTATTGTTGTAAATATGGATATTTTCTCTGGGCTCATCATGGCCCAAAACAGAGAATGCTATCCCCTTGCCAAAATTATTATAGACCAGATTGTCATGGACATATATATTTTTCATATTAGACTTTTTACCTTCGGCGCTGAGGAGAATTCCCCAATCACAATCATGCACAATATTCTCATAAACCTCGATGTCATGAAGTTCACCAAACCAACTATCGATATAAATTCCTTCCCGCAAAATATCATGGCAGTAATTATGATGCACTTTTCCATGATTGCTGAATTCTTTGACGTCGATCCCTTCCTTTTGGTTCATGTGGAGATAGTTATAGGCAATTTCAAAGTTGGAGGTACCGGGCACACTAAGCGCTTCATGGGGCGCTTCCCGCTTGATGGGAAAACCAATGGGACGATGACGCTGATTATTGGCATCCATAATTTCACAATAGGTGACTTTTACAGGATCGCTGTACCAGATACCAATACCGGAATTATAGGAGCTGTGGATTTTACAATGGGATATTTCAATGTTGGTGGTGGACTTTTCACCATAGGTACCTTTTTTACCACGAACCATGATCCCGCCGCCATGGGAATAGAGAATAGTCAATCCCTGAATTCGAATATAATGAACACCGGATATATGCAGGCTGCCATGCCAGCGCCATCCTTCCCGGACAGTTTCCAATCGCTTGGCTACAGCATCGGCATTGATGGCAACCTCTTCACCGGGATAAGCCATGATGGTCACCCAGTTGTTGGGATTGCCGGAGTGTCTGACAAAAAGATTGTCATCGATATAATAAGCACCGCCGCGAATGAATAAGGTATCGCCGGCAAAAGTATTGTCCAGCCCCTGCTGAATGGTTTGCCAGGGTGACTCCTTTGTTCCGGAATCGCCGTCATTTCCTGCCGGTGTGACAAAGTGAGTGACAGCCCAAAGATTGCTCCACAAAATCAGGTGGAGCACAATAAGGAAAAATAATATTTTTTTCATTGACGACCTATCTCACAAAATGGGTATAGATTTTTTTGACTGGTTTCGGTGCTTCCACTTTTTCTTTTCCCGCTTCCACCATTTTCATCAGGTAGGCCATATTTTGTCCGAGCACCTGCATGATCTGGACACCTTCGGCATCTTCGTGCACCTGACCGGGTTTCTGGCCATGGATCACATTCCAGTAATTGGAGGTGGCGAGAAACATCTGTGAGTAGAGAAAATAGATATTTAATTGCTGAAAAGTCGGCATACCACCGGAGCGACGAACCGCAGTGACAGCCGCGCCAACCTTATGCTGCATCATTTTGC
>CAYTLS010000112.1:0-6441 GCA_964438745.1 uncultured bacterium | reverse complement strand
ATTTAAGCGGTGTATTCCGGAATATTTCTAAAGTCACTATTATGTTATGTAAATTTATGCTAAATTGATTGTTAAAAAAAAGGAAGGTGTGTCATGATAAAAAAAAGTTATGTGTTCATTCTTTTCATTACAGTGATAATTTTGCTTGGCTGTTCCGGGAGCGATCTGCCAATATCGGAAACCAATCAATGGCAAAAATTGACAGGCGGTCTGGAATTTCCCGAAGGACCGGCTATATTGCATGATGATGAAGTTTTTTTCTCAAATTGTAATGGCGGCTGGATTGGTAAATACGCCCACGGTAACCTGGATACCTTTTTAGTTGCTGATGAAACACTCTGGCAAAAAACTAATGGCATGGCTTTTCATCGCGGCACATTATACGCCTGTGAATATGGGTTTGGAAAAATATTACAAATTTCACCCACAGGAAAAATGCAGGATTATGTGAAAAACTATCAGGGACAGCGTTTCAACCGGCCCAATGATCTGACCTTTGATGATCAGGGGAATTTATATTTTACCGATCCCAAAAGTTATGGCGCGGATAAACTGGATGGGCGGATTTTTCTGGTTGCCGGCAAAGAACAATCTGTCATTTTATTGCAGGACAGCCTTGCTTTTCCCAATGGTATCGCCATTTCACCGATTGATAATAAATTATATGTATGTGAATCAGCAAAAAACCGTATTTTGAGGTTTGACATAAAATCCGATGGCAGCATCGAAAATATGCAGGAATTCATCATGCTACCGGGGGGAGACCCTGACGGTATTAATTTTGACACGGCAGGCAATCTTTATGTCGCGCATTTTGGTACGGGAAAACTTTTTGTTATTTCACCTGCTGGTGAGATCATCCAGGAAGTTGCGACACCGGGGCAACGGCCGACCAATGTCGAATTTGGCGGAAAGAAGAACCGTACCCTTTACCTGACGGAAACCGAGACAAATGCTCTTTACAGTATTCGTGTCAATATCAAGGGCTTGTGAAAAAAATAACAGAATTGTGAATTATTACTTGTTTATTTGTGAATGACAGTGTAATATTGTAGGAAAATTGATATCCTAAAATGAAGGAGCAATCTGACATGAAGGGATGGCATAAATACTAAACGCTATCGATGTTTAATAAATACCATCCCGGAAAAAGAGGATGGTTTTTTATTTGGTATCGGTGATACTACCCACCTGCCCCATAAAATCATCTTCCCATTATAAAAATTAAGGACACTATGAAAAATTTTGCCTTTACAAAAACGGAAATAATTGAATATCTGCGCGGTGAAAACGATGAATATTTATTTGATGCCGCCAAAAATATCCGGCAAAAATATTTTGGAAAAGAAGTTTTTTTGCGTGGGATCATTGAGTTTAGTAATTACTGCCATGTGCATTGTAATTACTGCGGCCTGCGCAAATCCAATCAAAATGCCAACCGGTACAGGCTGACAGACGATGAAATTTACGAATGCATTGATACAATTATTGCCAATGACCTGGGAACCATTGTTTTTCAATCCGGCGAGAATACCACCGATGATATTCAGCGGCTGGCAGCAATTATTCGGGAGACTAAGCACAAGCATGATCTGGCAGTCACCCTTTCCCTGGGGGAGCATTCCATGGATACTTATAAGCGTCTAAAAGATGCCGGCGCTGACCGCTATTTACTTAGAATCGAAACTTTTGATGAATCGATCTATGAGAAAGCGCGGCCGGGGCGAAAATTATCCCATCGGCTAGAATGTTTGGAAATCCTGAAAAAACTAGATTTCGAAGTCGGTTCGGGTTTCATGGTGGGACTCCCCGGAGAAACTGTTGAAACGTTGGCTGAGAATATAATAAAACTTACAGAAATGGACCTGGATATGATCGGTATCGGCCCTTTTATCGCCCATCCGGAGACACCCTTTCGAAATTTTCCATCAGGTAATTATCAACTGTCGCTAAGGACCTTAGCTCTGGTTAAACTGATGAATCCACTGGCCAACATGCCGGCAACATCGGCAATGGAATCAGTGCAGAAGGGAGGCAGAATACGATCACTGGAAATTGGTATGAACGTTCTGATGCCGACAGTTACACCGGCTAAGATCAAGGGCAATTATAATATTTATCCCGGCAAGAACACCTACATCAAGGCTGACAATGAAATTATTGAAATAAAAAAGATCCTGAAATCAGCCGGCTTTACCTATTCCGGTGTCAGAGGCGATTCATTAAAATATAAAAAGAAACATAAATTACAAGGAGCATAATATGACTGACGTAAGCACTGCACAATGGGTCAAAAATGTTATCAAACAGGATGAGATTGATCGGTATTTGTTCGATGGCGAAGATTTCATCAACGAAGAATTGATTAATCAACAACTGGCGGAAAACAAGAATCCGGATCGCGACCGGGTTGAGGCCATTATCGAAAAAGCCCGTAACCTGCAGCGCCTGGAACCCGAGGAGACAGCCGCATTACTTCACGTACAGGAGGATGACCTCTGGGAAAAGATCTTTGAAGCCGGACTGGAAATCAAAAGAAAAGTTTATGATAACCGGGTGGTTTTTTTCGCGCCGATGTATCTCTCCAATCTTTGTGTGAATAATTGTGCCTATTGCGGTTTTCGAACAGATAATAACCATGAGAAACGCCATGTGCTGACAGCAGAGGAAATGAAAAAAGAAACTGCGGCATTGGTGTCTGAAGGGCATAAGCGGATCATTGCAGTCTATGGTGAACATCCCAAATCGAATGCGGACTACATCGCCAAATCAATCGAAGAAATTTACAAAGTTAAAGCGCCGTCACCCAATGGCCGGGGAATAGGTAATGTACGGCGGGTCAATATTAATGCCGCACCCATGGAAATTGAGGATCTGAAAAAACTTTGGAATGTGGGTATCGGTACTTACCAGGTTTTTCAGGAAACCTATCATAAAGAGACCTACAGAAAGATGCACCCGGAAAACACATTGAAGGGAAATTACCGCTGGCGGCTTTACGCCCTGCATCGCGCCATGGAAGCCGGCATTGATGATGTGGCGATCGGTGCGCTGTTTGGACTTTATGACTGGCGTTTTGAGGTCATGGGATTGCTCTACCATACCATTGATCTGGAAAAACGCTTTGGCATCGGTCCCCATACCATTTCTTTTCCACGGATGATGCATGCCTCCAATTCTGATATTTCTGATAATTCCAAATACAAAGTTTCCGATGAAGAATTTAAAAAACTTGTGGCTGTGCTGAGATTATCCGTACCTTATACAGGATTGATCATTACTGCCCGGGAAAAAGCAGCCTTACGCAAAGAGGTGATAAAAATTGGGTGTACGCAAACCGATGCTTCCACCAGAATCGGTGTCGGTGGATATTCCAGCAAAACCGAAGAGAATCTTGCCGAACAGCAGGACGATGAACAGCAGTTTTTACTGGGGGATACACGTAGCTGTGACGAAGTGATTCGGGAACTGGCGGAAATGGGTATGATCACCAGCTTCTGTACAGCCGGCTACCGCTGTGGTCGAACCGGCGACAAGATCATGGGACTGCTACAGGAATGTGTGGAAGGAAAATTCTGCAAACTCAACGCGGTGCTGACTTACCGGGAATATCTGGATGACTATGCCACGGAAGAAACAAAAAAAATCGGTGAGAAAGTCATTGAAAAAGAATTGGAACAGATTCGCCAGATGGACTTTTATAAAAAAGGTGACCTATTTGATACATTTATGAAATTTTATGAACAGGTGAGAAATGGAAAAAGAGATGTCTTCATTTAAAGAGAAAAAAATAGAACTTAATAACAATTTCAGTTTGATTGACAAACTGAATATCATGGTCGATCATTTTCGGGAACACTATGATGTTGAGGTCTGTTTTTGTGAAATTATTGGCAAGCGCTGGTCCTTTATCGCCGGAGATGCCAATTCCCATTTGCCGCAACGACGAATTCAGATGACTGAAAATCTGGGACTTATTATTGATGATTCGAATTTATCGGAATCACAAATAGATAAACTGGTGGATGTGATAGAAAGCGCACTGTCTGACACCCGTGATGATTTTTCGGATTAATTCAATTCATATTTGAGGACAATTATGCGAACTGAAAAAGATAGTTTGGGCGAAATTAAAGTTCCTGCAGATGCCCTCTATGGCATTCATACGGTCCGGGCCATGGGGAATTTTCCGATTTCCCACCGTAAAGTCAATAAAGCGCTGATCCGTGCTTACGGGGCGGTCAAACTGGCGGCTGCCCAGACAAACTTTGAAATCGGTGCCTTGACAGAAGAGCAGTTTGCTCCCCTCGAACGAGCTTGTTCGGAATTGCAGAACGGGTTGTTGAATGACCACATCAACGTTGACGCTATGCAAGGCGGCGCCGGTACCTCATTGAATATGAATGTCAATGAAGTGTTGGCAAACAGAGCATTGCAAATTTTGGGAAATACGCCTGGTAATTATGATAAAATTCATCCCCTGGATCATGTCAACCGTCATCAATCCACCAATGATACCTTTCCCACAGCGCTGAAGGTCGCTGCAATCACATTAATACGAAAACTGGAACAGGAGATTGTGGCGTTGAATGAGGTCTTTCAGCATAAGGAACGGGAATTTTCTGATGTGGTAAAGGTGGGACGAACGCAGATGCAGGATGCGGTGCTGACAACCCTGGGCAAGGAAATGTCAGCTTATGCTGATGCGGTTGCCCGTGACCGCTGGCGGGTTTATAAATGTGAAGAGCGGCTGCGGGTTGTCAATCTTGGCGGCACTGCCATTGGCACCGGGTTGAACGCGCCGAAGCAATATATTTTCAAAGCTACCGAAAAGCTGAAACATATTACCGGTATCGGACTGGCGCGGGCGGAAAATCTTGTGGATGGTACCCAAAACAATGATGTCTTTGTGGAAGTGAGTGGTATTTTAAAGGCCTTTGCCACCACTCTTTATAAAATAGCCAATGACTTTCGTTTCCTTTCATCAGGACCCAAAGCCGGAATCAATGAACTGATTCTGCCGTCCAGACAAGCGGGTTCCTCGATTATGCCGGGCAAAGTCAACCCGGTCATTCCGGAAGCGGTCATGCAGGCGGCTATGAAAGTCATGGCGAATGATACACTCATCGCTCAGGCCGTTAGCCAGGGAAATCTGGAACTGAATGCCTTTCTGCCGCTGATTGCTGATGCGTTGCTGGAAATTTTGGATTTGTTGATTAACACCACAAAGATTTTTCGGGTCAATTGTGTGCAGGATATTCAACCGAACCGTGATCAATGCCGAAAAGGAATAGAAACCTCCACCGCCACGGTAACCGCCCTGGTAGAAAAAATCGGCTATGAAAAAGCTGCCGACATCGCTGCTGTGGCTGATAAGAAAAACATCTCGGTCAAAGAAGCGGCCCTTTCCAGTGGCTTGATCAATGAGGAAGAATTTGAGATGATCACCTCTCCTGAATGGGTGACCAAATTGGGCTCAAACAAATAAGATAAAGATACAAAACGCGGAGTACACATCGGACGCGCAGAAAAAGCATATATTTCTGCATTGCATAAATCAAAGGACTATTAATGCGAAAGACACATAAAAGTTTACGACTCCATATCGGAATATTCGGTCGGAGAAACGCTGGTAAATCATCAATATTAAATGGCCTCACGCGACAGTCGACATCGATTGTTTCTGATATCGCCGGAACAACCACTGATCCGGTGGAAAAGCCAATGGAACTATTGCCCATCGGACCGGTGCTGTTTATCGATACTGCCGGCATCGATGATGTGGGCAAACTGGGGGAGATGCGCAATGAGCGAACCCGCCAGGTCTTCCGCCGGACTGATATCGCGATTATTGTGGTTGGAAACGAGGAGTGGACAGCTTTTGAAAAAGAATTGATCCGGGAATTTGCAGAAGATGACATTCCGGTGATTGTCGTCTTCAATAAAACTGATCTTTATTCGCCCGATCCTGAAATCCTTGCTAACTTGGCAGACAAAAAGATTAGAACCGTTGAAACCATTGCCACTGAAAACAAAGGATTGCTGGATCTGCGTGAAGCCCTGATCCGGGTGACACCCCTGGAGATCATTAATACACCAACGATTCTTGGGGATCTGGTGAATGCCGGCGATATGGTAACTTTTGTGGTGCCTATTGATAAGGAAGCGCCAAAGGGCCGATTGATCATGCCCCAGGTGCAGTCGATTCGTGATATTTTGGATAATGATTCCTACTGTATGGTGGTCAAAGAGCGTGAACTGAGAGATTCGCTCGATCGCCTGAAAGTGCCGCCCGCCCTGGTGGTGACCGATTCCCAGGCTTTTCTGAAAGTCGCTGCCGACACACCGGAAGAAATACCCATGACTTCCTTCTCAATATTATTCGCACGCTTCAAAGGTGACCTGGCGGAATATGTGCGCGGCGCGACCCATATTGATCAA
>CAYTLS010000111.1:0-6524 GCA_964438745.1 uncultured bacterium | reverse complement strand
AAAAGTTGGTCTCACTCCTACTCTGACCCTTGACGGCACTTACAATCCTGACTTCAGCCAGATTGAAGCCGATGCCGGGCAGGTAACCGCAAATCTCCGATCTAATGTTTATTACAGTGAAAAACGTCCTTTTTTTATGGAAGGACAAGAACAATACAATTTTGCCGGAACCGGAGGCGGATCTGCTATCCAGGCAGCTGTTCATACCAGAAACATCATCGACCCCATCGGCGGCGTCAAATTATCTGGTAAGGTCGGAGAAAACAATGCGTTGTCGACCCTGATCGCGGCTGATGAATCGCCTAAATATTCTGATGACAATGCTAACCGGAATGCATACTTTAGTGTCTTCCGTTATAAACGATTATTGAAAAAATCAAATTATATTGGCGGAATGTACGCCTCCCGATTTTTTGATGATGGCTATAACCAGGTGGCAGCGTTTGATACCAAGTATCGCTTCAAAGGGAAAAATACAATCGAGGGCAATGCTTTTTATTCATTATCCAAAGATGGCAAGGCCGGTCCTCTCAACCAAACCTATAACACGGATATTGAATACAGTTACAATGACAAAAAATATTATTTCAATATAGGCTACCATGACATCAGCAAAAACTTTGACCTGGCATCCGGTTTTATTCCCAGGGATGGTGTCAGAACAGTTACTTCTGTGGAAGCGCGTTCTTTTTATTTTGATTCCAAATGGCTGCATAAGATAAGACCCAGCAGTTACAATTTTATACAGTATGACAAATATGATCAACAGACTGAGTATTATGCTAACCTTGCCAATAGTTTCAGTTTTCCCGGCAACACATTTTTCAATATTTATGTGCAGACAGGAAATGAATCTTTTGCCGGGAATCTTTATCAAAAACATGGATTTGGCTTATTTTTCAGAACACAGCTTATGAAGCAATTGGATTTCTCAATATCTTATAACAATCAGGGAACACCCTGGTATGATGAAGATGATCCTTTTCAGGCTGATGTCAGCAGAATCTATTCACAGGTTGAATTCAAACCCACCAGTTCTTTTAAAACCTCATTCAGGGTTGTCCGCGCTCTCTATAACAAAAGGTCTACCGGAGAAGAACTGATCGATTACCAGATATATCGTAACAGAACAACTTACCAAATCAATAAATATCTGTTTTTCAGAACAACCGTGGAATACAATGCCTATGAAAGAGAATTGATGACCGATGTATTAATGAGTTTCACCTACATTCCCGGTACAGTGGTTCATGTTGGATACGGTTCACTCTACGACAAAACAGAATTTGAAAAGGGCGATTATGTGAACGCCAAAAATTTTATGGAAATGGAACGGGGCCTGTTTGTAAAAGCATCCTACAACTGGCGATTGTAAAATATTTTAGAAAGATAGACTCAAATAGCCTGCCTTGTATGAGGTGGGCTTTTTTATTTCAATTAAAAGAGGTGCAATAGAAAATTTCCCAGAAGGGGAAACAGAGTTGTCTACTTCCACTTCACCCTTTGCCCCTGAAAACTCATGATTCCCAGGAAAAAAGCATAGCCCGGATAAATCGCAAACCATAAGGGGAAAATCTGTAGGACGCGCTTCAGCCCAAAACTTCTTGCGGCTTTCAGCGCCAGGGCAAATTCCCCTGAAAACTTCAAGCCTGTCAATCCCAGGAAGTATATCCAGTAACTGCTGTGGGTCAGTGACATGATAAAGTAATAGAGAATGGAGAAGTTAGCCAGGAAAGTGCCTAATGATATGAAAAAAACCAATAGGTTAAAATTCCGGGTATAATTTGCTTCCGACGCCCAGCGAATGCGTTGCCGCATAAAGGTCCGAAAGCTCTCAACAGCTTTGGTTTTGACTCCGCTGCCATGATTGTCGGCAAAGACAATCCGGCCCTCATTCTTTTTCGCGAATTTCTGGATGAAAAGGGTATCATCTCCGCCTTTAAGTGTTTTTAGATTTTTGTACCCATCGCAATTATGGAAGGACTTTTTGCGGAAGGAAATATTTTGGCCGCTACCGCCCCAGGGCAATCCAAGATTTAGGCTTCCTTTGGCGGCTGCCATTAATTGCATGAAATCAAAGGTTTGAAATTTCTGAAAGATCGAGGAGTCGGCAATGACCTCTGAAAAACCGACCACCATCTCTACCTCTTCGGTATAATTACGCACCATAGCGGAAATCCAGGTGGCGGGAATAACACAATCAGCATCGGTGGAGAGGATTATTTCACCCCTGGCATTTTCAATTCCCATCATGAGGGCTTCTTTTTTATAGCGATATTCCGATTGGTAATTCTTTGTGGAAAGGCAATGAAAATTATCCGGTTTCGCTGTCAGTTGTTGCAATTTAGCAAAGGTATTATCAACAGAATCATTATCCACCAGTAAAACTTCATGCTTATTTTCCGGATAATCCTGTTCTTTCAATCCCCGCAACAAGTCATGCAGATTCTCTTCTTCATTTTTTAAAGCAATAATAACCGTCACAAAAGGGTGAGACTGAGATACTCCGGCTTCTTTTTTGAAAAGCCCCAGAAAAAACAGTATGACAGCAAAAAAATGGACCAGGCTAAAAAATACAAGCAGGTAATTTAAGATCATATGATTCCAAAACCACGCATAATCAAAGTAGCGATTCCAAAATAAACGAAAATACCAAGTATATCGACGACTGTCGTTACAATGGGGCCGGTAGCCACTGCCGGATCAATACTAAATCGTTCCAGCAGAAGTGGTGTGATCGTACCCGTGCTGGCGGCAATTAACATCGAAAAGGACAAGGACATGCCTATGATCGTACTGAGTAATAATATATTATCCATGCCAAGATTGAAAAAAAAGGTAAATAAAAGCAGTAACACACCATAGGCCAGTCCCAGCATAACTCCGATCAGCACCTGCCGGAAAAAGACACGGCTGAGGTGGTTAAAATCAATTCTTCCGGTAGATAATCCGCGTACAATAATGGTGGAAGACTGCGTGCCCACATTACCGCCCATCCCCATTACGATGGGCATAAAAGCGGAAAGTAAGACAAATTCTTTGATGAGGTGTTCAAAATTTTGTACAATAAAGGAAGCGATAAATCCTCCCAAAAAAGTAGCAAAAAGCCAGGGGAATCTGGCACGCGCTGCCTGAAAGGGGGTTTTCAACAAAATCTCCCGATCCTTTCCCACACCGGCCATTTGCAGAAAGTCTTCGGTAGCCTCTTCCCGCAGTACATCGATAATATCATCAACGGTAACAATTCCCAGTAATTTATTATTATTATCCACTACCGGCAAGGCCAGCAGGTCATATCGTGAGGTAATGCGCGCCACTTCTTCCTGATCGGTCTCCGGTGAGACGGTCAGTACATTGGTAAGCATGATCTCTTTTAGTTTGGTTTCCGGCTTGGCTGTCAATAAGTGGCGCATGGAAAGGATACCGCTGAGATGTTCATATTCATCAACAATATAAATGTAAAAGATCATCTCGGTATCTTCCTGCTCATGCACGGAATCTATCGTTTCCTGGACAGTATTTTCTTCATACATTTTGAAGGGTAGAGGTACCATAATACCACCGGCTGATTCCGGCGGATACATCATTAATTCTTCCAGTCCCTCGGACTCTTTGTCCTTCATAATGTTCAGGATCTTGGCTTCCAGTTCTTCATCCAGGCTGCCCACAATATCGGCCTGGTCATCCGGCGGCATGTGATTGAGGATCTTGACTATTTCTTTTGGATCCAGGGTTTCCAGCAGATCATGGGTGATGGTCTCTTCCAGTTCAGATATGAGATCAGCCTTAAAATCATAAGAATCAATCTTTGAAAAAATATAATTTCGCTCTTCAACGGTCAGTGAAGGAAAAATACGCGATAGATCTGCGTAGTGAGTTTTGTCCAGCATTTTTTTGATACTTTGAACAGCATTTCTGCGTTTCAATCGTCTGAAGGTGTCCAGTAGTATGATAAACTCTCTATCCCGCATGGCCAGCTCCTCCTTTATTTATGCACAATTTTTAAGTTGTGTTAATTTAACCATGAATAGGCCTAAAACAAACATTCCCGTTAAAAAAATCAGTGGGTGAACATGACCGTGAAACAAATAATATTTAGTAATCGTCATCTCAAAATGGACAAATACAAGGGCCAGGGAATTATTGATCAGATGAATGAAAAAAGAGGGCCAAATGGAATTGGTCTTCCAGCTGATAAAGGATAGAAAAAATCCGATAATGAAAATATTCAGGGCCCAATAAATATTAAAATGAACCAACACAAATGCCAGTGATGTATAAATCACCGCCTGGGTGACATCTTTTAGATTTTCTTCCAGGGATTGCTGTAGAAAGCCGCGGAACACCATTTCCTCTGCCAACGGCCCGATAATGGAAATGCCGGAAATGATCAAAATTGCCGAGGGCCAATTGGAGATAGTCAGTAATTTATCCAACTGCGCATACTGATCGGGAATAGTGATGAACATTCCAATCAATCGTTCCAGCTCATCAGAGACGATCACCAGTCCGATTCCGGCCAGAATTGCAAAAATGAAATAATTGGGCTTAACCCGGTTAAACCGGAAGACGGCTGTTAAGGATTGCTTTTTTCTGATCGCCCAGATTATAATCGGCAATGGAATCAAAGCCTCGCCTAACAAGAGTGAAAATTGAGAATATAAATTGAGATTATCTGGATTCTCAACCATTTTGATCATCATCAGGAGGATTGCTGCTGAAAAGCCCAGTGCCATTCCGCCCAGGAAAAGCATTGCTGTGATGGATATTTTTGGTACCTTGAATCTCATTTCGAATCCTCAGCAAACCATTGCTCCAGATGTCTTGCAATTTCTATTGTATCGGGCGCCAGGAACCCATTATGTCGATAGAGTAATTCTCCATCTCCGGATATGATCATCATTACCGGCGTTGTGGTTACTTTTAATTTTTTTGCCACCATGCCATAGGGATCAAGCAAGGTTTTCATATCATATTGATAATGGTCTAAATACTTTTGTACCTGATCTTTTTTTTCCCCCACGTTGATCAGGTAAGCCTTTTCAATAGTGTATTTTTTTATCTGACCGGATAAGAAAGGAATCTCCTTTCTGCAGGGTACACAGCTAGTGGTAAAAAAACTGAAAAGCATGGCTTGCTTGTTTTCCGGTCGAACCTTAGGAGTGATGTGCCGTGAGAGGAAAAAACTGTTGGTATTTAATCCGGTGGCGAAAAAACCGGGCACTCTTACGACTGCAATATCGGAGTCACTTTTTTGAGGAGCAACCGTTGAATCCGACTGAGCAGCCAATAAACTGCCCAAAAATAAAATCATTATGGAAAATAAAACCCTCATTTATTACCTCTGTTTATGATTGAATTTAAAATAATACCTACGGATACAGCAAGGTTGAGCGATTCGCCCTTGCCAAATTTTGGGATGGACAAGAGACTTTCACAATTATCTTTAATTTCTTCCGGCACGCCATGTGACTCACTGCCAAAAGCGAGAATATAATTATCGTTCTGTGGTTTTAACTGCGCAGGATTTTCTCCTTTTAAATCAGCCGCGAAAACGGAAATTTTTCGAACCCCGGTGAAATTGATAAAACTTTTATAACTAATCTGCTGAAGAATAGTCAGGTGCATAAAACTCCCCATGGAACCCCGCAACACTTTGGGATTATAGGCATCTACAGAATTTTCTGACAATATAATGGACTTGATACCATACCAGGCCGCAGTGCGAAAGATGGTTCCCAAATTTCCCGGATCATTAACTTCTGACAGAAAGAGTGCCGGCAACCTAAGGGCGCTTAAATCATTTTGTTCGGGATACCGGCAAACAGCCAGAATACCTTCCGGATTTTTCATAGTGGAAATTTTGTTGTAATCCTGATCGCGCAATGAACAAAGCTGAATATTTTTTTCAAAACATAATTTCTGAAAATAGACCTGCTGGTTATCAGACAATGAATCAGATAAATAAATCAAATCTATGTCCATTTTTGAAATTAATAATTCTGTAACGTTTTTTATACCCTCGACTAAAAAGGCACCTTCTTTTTTGCGTCCGTGAGTAGATTTCAGACGCCTGATTCGTTGTTCTTCTTTCTTTGCCAGCTTAGTATATTCAGTATTTTTGATCATAATGGTCAAAATTTATAAATAATGCGTCATTAATCTAAATATATCTTGACTTTTTGAAATTTTTTAAAATTAATCTTATCTTATCTCTTAGACTACTCTATCATAAATTAGACAGTTTTTAAAGATGAGGAAATTTAGGAGGGTAATCATGATTATCGTCAGTGCCTGTTTGGCGGGAGTTAATTGTGCCTATGACGGAAAACACCGCGCCTGCGAAAAAGTAATGGAATTAGTAAGAAAAGGTGAAGCCATTCCGGTATGCGCAGAACAATTGGGCGGGCTGCCAACTCCACGTGTACCGGCAGAGATTCAGAAGGGTAAAGTCATCAACCAAATGGGCATGGATGTGACCGAAAACTTTGTTCGCGGCGCCAAAGAAGCTGTGACCATTACAA
>CAYTLS010000110.1:0-6557 GCA_964438745.1 uncultured bacterium | reverse complement strand
AAGGATCGAATATTTTGGCTAGATTTTCTTTAGGGATGCCTGTGCCGTTATCTTTAATAGCCATATGGACATAGTTGCCGGCCTTCTGAACGGCATGGTTTTGCAGGGTAATATTCTCTGCCTTTAGCGTCAGTTTGCCCTTTTCATCCATTGCTTGCCGGGCATTCAGTACCAGGTTTTCAAATACCTGGCGCATTTGATTTTTATCATATTGACATTGCCACAAATCGGCCTGAATATTCATCCTCAAACTGATATCTGTTGCTGATAAGGCCGATCTTATGGTTTCCTTGATAAAGGTCGGTAAAGATGCGGTTTTACGAATCGGACTCCCGCCTTCAGAAAAGGTCAGTAATTTTGTCGTCAGGGATCGTGCCCGATCCATTATTTTGAGAGAATCATCCAAATATTCTGTTATTGTATTATCTGTATTTATTAATTTTGCCAGTTCAATATTTCCAAAAATAGCTGTAAACAAATTGTTAAAATCATGGGCAATTCCAGCGGCCAAAACTCCAATTGATTCAACTTTTGAGTTCAGATGCATGATTTCCTGCATTTTTAAATTTTCTGTAATATCCCGGAAAACCAGCACATAACCAATGGATTGCTTATTTTTATCTTCTATTCTTGCGATACTATCGGATATCAGGCACTCATTTCCCTTTTCGGAAATCAAAAGCTTGTGCCTGGAAGGATCCTGATTTTTTGAATTCAATTTTATTTTTTCAATGGGATTTGGCAGGGTTCTTCCGGTTTCTTCATCTACAAGTTGATAAACCGAGCTAATTTTTTTTCCCACAGCACTTTCCTGGTTATATCCGGTCAATTTTTCTGCAACTTTATTAATCAGAATGATATGTCCTTGCATATCTGTAGTAATCACTCCATCGCCAATACTGCGCAAGGTAATGGCTAAACGTTGCCGCTCGGTTGCTAACCGTTCCTCGGCTTGTTTTCGTTCTGAGATATCCTGAAATACACAATGAGTGCTGATAAAATTTCCCTCTTCATCACGGCTGTTACGAGAGGTATACTCAACAATAATAGATGTCCCGTCGCTTTTCAATAATTTATATTCAATTCCTTTAACGGATTTTATTTTTCGGATAAATGTGCGAAACTGTTTTCTGAATTCCTCCCGTTGATCAGGATGTAAAAATTCAGTGAAATTTTTGCCTTTCACATCATCATATTGATAGCCAAGGATATTTAACCAGATTTTATTAACTTCAATAATATTGGCCTCTATATCCAAAGATTGATATCCCACCGGTGAGTTTTCAAACATTAGTTTATATTTTTCTTTGCTGGCGCGATGGGCTTCCTCGGCTTTTTTATGCTTAAAAACCTCGATGTTGAGTCTCTTCGTCCGTTGTCTCACGCGAATTTCCAGAATAATCACCATAATTATTAGAAAAATCAAAAAGGCCGCAATCAAGTAGGGCAATAAAATTATAACTATTTCACTAATGGATATCGTTTTTGTTATTTCCGGAGACCACCATTTTGTCTGTATTCGATCATATTCACCATTTGCTATTATTATCGACAGTCCTTCATTCAATAGAGATAATAGTTCCTTATCTCCTTCCTGAACAGCAAAACAAAAATCCTGACTGAAATTATTGAGGGGAATGTCCAGAGTTTTTATATTGTCAATATCCAGATTTTGCAGCAATAATAATCCCATCAGATGCTGAGCAATAACAGCATCATACTTTCCTTTTGACAATCCCCAAAAGGCGGTTTTAAAGGTGTTTGTTGTGATAATATTTTCGCTGATAGTATTACTTTTTATGTATTCATGCGCATTGTCCCCTTTCATCACCGCAACTGATTTATGCTTCAGGTCATCCATCTCTTGGATATCCTCCTGATTGTTTCTGACGAATACCGCCCCCCTCATGGTGTGATAGGGAAAGGTAAAGTCAAAAATATCTTCGCGTTCCTCAGATCGGCCAACCAATGGCAGAGCGTCAATTTTTCCCTCTGCCAGTTCCTTTTTGATCCGGCTCCATGGACCAATTCTGACCGTCACTGTTAAATTCATTGCTTCTGCTGACGCCTTGATCAAGTCTACAGAAAAACCGTCGGCCTCCCCCTTTTCATTGACAATACAAAAGGGCGGGTAATCCGGTTCCGAAGCAATTCTGAGTGTATCCTTATCAGGACCTGATTTTTGACCAAGTAGTACTGCTTGCAGAACCATTATCAGAAGTATAATTTTATTAATTAATTTTAGTGTCAATTTTTTCTCCAAAACTTCCCAAGCTTCCAGATCTATACAGCAGAGTACAGAATTCTTTTCAAATTAATTTCGGTTTTTTCTGTTTTCATATAATAAGTTTCTTGTTCACGATTAACATTGTATGGAATATTTTTACTATTATCAATTTTATCCGGCATTATTCAGGGTAAAAAAATGTAATATTTCAGCTTGCAGTATTCGTAACTACTCAGGTATGTTTTAGCCTCCTGTAACAGACAATTCCTATTGTCTGTTTATCTGCCATTTTTATAAAAACCGGATAATAGGAATTATCCTTTACAGTAAGAAAGTACCTGAGTAGTTACCAGTATTCATGAATAATTCAGGTTAGATATTTTGCTGCCCTAAAAGGTAATTCCTTAATCCGAATAGTCACAATTGGTTAATAATTATACCTGTTGATAGACAGCGTATCTGCGCATACAGTCTTATTTTAAATAAACGCCCCAGTTCAATAGCACTGATTGGCCGGGCGCCAGAATAATCAGATCATCACCGGTATTAAGACAATTAATATTACCCGATAGAGGTTCGATTGCAATTGCATCTCTTTCTGGTGGCGTATAGACCAGTAAAAAATTGAACTTATGATTGCCGGTTTCCTGCCAGATATTAATGGTGCAGTCTTCCGTTTCGTCAGTCAGTTCTGTATTTACAATGCGTTCTTGGCGGGGAAATTGAAAGCCATTGTCAAAGGTCTGTTTGTCTATAAGTTTGGGCATAATGAAATTTGAATTGGATTTTATCTCTCCTGAAGGCACCAGTTGTTTATTTAAAACCGTCTCTTTTTCCGATGGAATCATAATTTTCAATTCATTAACGGGTTTATCAAATTTAAAATAAGGATGAATACCGTAAGCCACCGGTGCTTTTCCCTCTCCCTGATTTTCGATGGTTGTTTGGCTTCGGAAACCTCTTTCATCTAATGTATACTGGATTAGTATTTTTAAAGAAAAAGGATAACTTTTCGAAAATTCTGTTGTGCTGTATGAAAAAGTAATTTCCGCTTTATCTTCTGTACAGTTTTCTGATTCCAGGTGCATTGTTTTATTGTATAAAAAACCATGGAGTGCTGCATTATACTGGGAATCATTAATCTCAAATTGGCGGATTTTTCCTTCAAACCGGTAGAATCCCCCCGGTACTCGACCGGCAAAGGGAAATAAAGGCGCATTATAAAATCTCTCGTGCTGATCAAATTCTGATTTTGTCCGGTAGCCCTTAATAATTGAATAGAGCTTCCACTTTTTCTGTAACACCACCTCATTGACATTCGCACCGTATGCTGGAACAATGGAAATATATTCTCCACTTTGTTTGTTAACCAATTGTATTATATTCAGGTCATTTTTTTCTGTCACTTTTATCTCATACATCCTGCTCATTTTTTTCACCTTTTCATAAAATGATCTGCTGTTATTTGTTCATTTATAATAATATTTCCAATATTTTGCACTAGTTTAGTCTTTACCACTGTATTGTTAATTTCTTTTTTTATTTTAATCTTTTTTATAAAGAACCATACGGTTTTTAAAGATAATCATAGTAGTAAAAAAAGAAATAAAGAAATGTGTAAAGAAAAAAATCATAGTGCCAACAATGACCACAATACAGTTCAACATTACCTGGATGAATTGTCAAAAATAAAATTGCTGGATAAATATACCCTGATCCAACTCCATCAAAACGTCAACACCAATTACTACACAAATCATCAAATACTCAATAAAATATCCAATAAGTTAATCGATGATCCGGAAATAAATTAACCAAAATTTTAAAAATATGCCTTGATGGCTTTTTAATTTATTGTAAATTATTCACAATCAAAAGATAGTTAATAAATTATTTACAAGACTATGATTGGGAATTACGAATGCGACGATATTTTTTAATACTGTTAACAATTACATTGGCCGGGTGTCAGCATGGCCCAAAACCCTACTCTCTTACTGTTATGAGTTATAATGTCCGTCATGGTATTTCAATGGACGGGAACCCGTCAAAGGATGCCCAGGCCGGGGTCATCAATCAGCAGTCGCCGCATTGGCTGGGTTTACAGGAAATTGACCACTTTTGCCAGCGCTCCGACAGCATTGATCAGACTAAAAAATATGGCAAACTCACTGGAATGCAGGGCTATTTTGGTAAATTTATGGATTTCGATAGTGGTGAATATGGTATGGCCGTACTCAGCAACTTACCGGTTGAGAAGACAAAAATCCTGAAGCTCCCTGCTGGTGCTGAACCACGCGTCGCCATCATTCAAACTCTCCTGCTACCCAACACACTCAAAATAGCGCTGGTCAATGTTCACTTTGACTGGACAAAGCCCGCTTACCGGTTGCCCCAAGCTGAAACATTGATCAACTATCTGGAAGACCTCCAGTTGCCCACTATAATACTGGGAGATTATAATGCTAAGCCCGGGTCACCAACATTAGATTTCTTCCAAAAATCCGGTTTCCATCCGGTACAAAAAAGTGACTCTACACTGACTTGGCCGGCGGACAATCCCAGGGTGGAAATTGATCATGTTTTCATTAGAAACACACCACAAGTTCGCATCACACCAAAACATATAATGGTTTTAGATGAACCCACCGCTTCCGATCATCGACCGGTAGTCGCGCAGTTGGTTATCGAACAGAGGTAGGTGATGGTTAAAAAAACCTTTTTTATTATCATTATCCTGCTGTCCGGTCTCTTTGCAAATGAGTCATCAACCCAATTAGGAATATACGCCGGTATCAATGGTTCCGGTGTTTTCGGCCAGTATATGACCAATGAAATTTTTAAAGCCGGCCCTTCTTTCGGCATCGAAATAATCCGCCCAATTCAATCCAATCTCTATTTTCGCACCGGTCTACAATGGATACGCAAGGGATACAAAACCGGCAAGATCAAATCTAAGGATTATATTGATCGCAAAGAGCGGTATTATTTTATTGCTGAGTACCTGGAAATTCCATTACTGTTCCAGTTTCATGGAACTGTGATCGACATCAGCGGCAACTGGATTATTGGATTCGGCGGAGCACTGAACATAAACAATTCAGCAAAAACCAAGGTTGATAAAGAATCATTTCATGAAGATGTGGATATCGATATGCGGCTTTTTGACGCCCTATTTATTATTGGCGCAAACAAAATGCTCACACACCACTGGTCTATAGATTTTCGTGGATCAGCCGGCCTCATTCCTTACAATAAAAATAGTGATATTTTAGGCAAACGAAATGTCAGCTTAAATCTAACCCTCGGATATTTTTTATAATTGTTATTGATTAAATATTTTCATAATTTTAATTAATTGTTTTAATCCTGCTGCACCAATACTATCAATATCTAATTTTTTCTAGGGGGAATCATGAAGAAATTTATCCTTTTCATTATCATTCCATTATTTGTATTTAAAGCCTTTTCATCTGAACAAAATTTTATTAATGGCTATCGCAGCAAGCCCTTTCCTTTACAAAAAGAATTACCCGGGCAACGGGTTAATACGCCAACGACTAACTTTCAAACTGTATATGATCTTCGCAACACCGATTATCTGACCAGTATCAAAAATCAGGATACCTGCGGCGCCTGCTGGACTTTTGCGACTATGGCTACGGTGGAATCCTATTTAAAGAAAAATAGTGTTGGAATCTATGATCTTTCCGAACAGAATCTAAAAAATCTCAATAATTTTGACAAAAACCCCTGTAGCAAGGGCGGTGATCCCTATATGTCTCAAAGTTATTTTTCAAGAGGTGGTGGCCCTGTTCAGGAATCAGAAGATCCCTATAATGCCGGTTATCATATTTCCTATACTTTTACACCACAATTTTATATTGGTGACTCCCGCCACTTACCAAAAAGCACCGGTAACAATACGATAAAACAGGCTATTCTTGATTACGGCGCTATTTTTTCGACCATGTACTGGCACCAGAATTATTTTAATAATCAAAACAATACCTATTACAGCAATACAACCAATTATGGCAATCATGCGATTACACTGGTGGGCTGGAATGATACCCTGACAACAAATGCATCGCAAAAGGGCGCCTGGATTGTCAAAAACAGCTATGGCACTAACTGGGGTGAAAACGGTTATTTTTATATTTCCTATTATGATAATTCTCTTCATGACGATATTGCTTACTGGCCCAATAAATACACCTATGGGGATAAATATTTTGCCAATGGATACGATGACGTTGGTCTGGTCTCCTATTACGGTTTCAACAGTACCACTGCTGATTGTATTATGCGATATACACCCAATTCCCCG
>CAYTLS010000109.1:0-6569 GCA_964438745.1 uncultured bacterium | reverse complement strand
TTTCTACGGTATCTCCGGCGCTTTTTGTTTTTATTAAGCGACGCAGATGTTCGTTATACAAAACTTTTTCACCGTCAAAACCGGTAATGATATCTCCGTCCTGGATACCATATTCTTCTGCTGCTCTGCCATTGGTAACATAACTGACCAGGGCGCCATAATTTTCTGACCAATTTTTACTTTTTGCAATTTCAAAGGTGAGCTCGCGATTCATGACCACACCTAACTCCGGCTCTTCACCTTTGCGATTTAATTCAAGTGTATCTGCGTCAGCGACTTCTACAACCGCATCACTCCCAATCTCCTGGTTGGAGGTATCCGGTTCATCCGCGAGACAAAAGGCAACTAAACTCAGCATTAATACAATTATTAATTTTATTTTATACATGATTATTTCCTTCCTTTATGTTAGAAACCTATCCAGGGTGAAATTGTAAAAGTCAAGCCATCGAATAATGATGTTTCCGGTGCATTGGATACCTGGTATTCATCGTCGGTTGTAATATCACGCCAATGCTTGCCGGAGTATCCCAGATTGTATCCTGCTTCCACTTTCAGCCAAATAGGTCCCACCATTCGATACATGGCAGAAACACGGGGTTCGAAAACCAGTTCCCGCTTTTCCATTTTCAGGTAATCATTATTGGCTGTCTGGTCATTTGCCCAGAGTTCATCCCAGATGATTTCACCATTCTGTTGATGTAAGGTCAAAATACTTTTGCCACGGCCAATGAAAAATCCTGAAGAGAGCATCATGCGATCCATTACCCGGTAGCGCTTATCCAGTGTGAATCCCCATATACCTTGTTCAAATTTCATTTTGCGATGAACGGTTGGACCGGCATCGTTCAGCTGTAAAGTAGTAGACCCTTCGGCGTCAGCGCCGGAGAAAACCATGCCCAAAAAAGTGTTTTTACCGATATAAAATTTAAAGCCAAACTCATTGTACCATAGTTGTTCGATTTCATCATCAGCGAATTGCAGGTCACTTAATAAGTCATTTGCCGCCGTATAATCATTCATAATAAAACCGGGGCTCCAGTACATACCAAAAAAACCAACGCTTTTTTTCTTGTCTTTTTTATGAAATCCAAAGTCTATGTCATGATGGTCGTGATCAAACTCAATATCATCATAGTTATAGTCTCCGTCAAGATAGAGGACGGTTTTATGCTGCTTATCATTGCGAAAATATTTAACAGGCAGTTTGTCTTTCTCTTCCAGTTCCTCAATCAGTTTATCCAGTTGCTTTTCGCTGTAAACCGTATCGTCGGCAAAACTCATGATAATATCTCCGGCTTTCAAACCGGCATCATAGGCTGCGCTGCGGCGATAAATTCGTCTGATTTTGACGCCGTATGTGTAAGGATAATCCTGTTCATTAATATCTTGAAAATCAATGTCATCATAGGATAATCCCAGGTCATGGGGATAAAAATATTTAAGCCCGAAGGCGTTCCAGTCTTCCATTTCACGAACGGATTCTTCGATATCTTCTATGTATGCATCGCCAAAATTCTTTTTTTCCTTATCGTCAATATCCATACCGGTGACTTTGCTGACTAACAATAAAGTCAATAGTATCAACCCGTAAATGACCATCAACAAAGTTGATTGATTAGGGTGAGTTGTTTTTTTCATTTTTCTATCTCCTGGTTTTATTGTTCAATTTTCCCCTATAATAGGACAATCGCTGTGCCAGTGACCAATTTTTCAGATTTCTCCTCTAAAAATGAAATAATTATCGACAAACAACTCTTTTAAATCCATATCGATTCCATATATCTTTATATCAAAATGATATATTTTTCTTAGATAATGACCTGAAAACGAGAAATCGAATAAATTTTACTATTTTTGTAACCTTTTGTTTTTGAAACCCTCTTAAAGACAATAAAAATTTGAAAACAGAAAAAAAGGAGCAATAATGCCTGAACATTTAACAAAAGATACTTTTAAATCGAAAGTGTTTGATTACGAAACTGAAAAAGACTGGAATTTTAAAGGGGATAAACCCGCCGTTATTGATTTTTATGCAGACTGGTGTCAGCCCTGCAAGATGGTTGCGCCCATCTTAGAAGATCTTTCTAGCGAATATGATGGTAAGGTTGATATTTATAAAGTGGATACCGGTAAAGAGCAGGAACTGGCTGCTGCCTTTGGTATTCAAAGTATCCCTTCATTACTTTTTATTCCAACTGAGGGTAAGCCTCAGATGGCCCGAGGAGCTTTGCCAAAGGAATCATTTGTAAAAGCATTCTCAGATATATTTAACGTCTAAACTACGATCTCCCTTCACCAATGATGAGAAAAGGCAGGTTCCCCACCTGCCTTTCTTTTTATCCGGATATTTCTTGAAAATTTCTATAAATAATTTTATATATTTAGCCTGCATTATTCATAAAAATATGAACAATGCCCGGTTCGCGCCGATAGATTTCCCTTGGAAACTATCGGAATTAACCTGAATATCATGCTATGAATTTGGTACTTTTTCGGGAGATTGATTATGAATACCTGGGAGTTTTGGGAAGTCGAGAAAAAATTTACTAAAATCGTTCAGAATGCAATGAAATATGGGCCACAGCTCATAACAAAAGAAGGAGTGGAAACCGTCGTAATTATTTCCAAAAGGGAGTATAATGAATTAATAAATGATTGCAACGAGCTTACAAATATTCTCAGGGCAGCCCCTAAGGTTGACATGAATCCAGACCGTGACCAAGACACAATCAGAAATATACAAATCTAACTTGCTGTTAGTTATTTAGGATTAATTCTCAAGCAATCAAGTTTCCACCTACTCATCATCCGCTTCCAACTCATCAAACAACTCATTCAACTTCACCGGATCCAACCGGTAACGGCTCCCCTTCCCCTGGAAGAAATTATGTTTGTTAATTAAATTAATCGCCAGAGCGGTAATGACAAATTTTTCACCGGATTTTTTATCGGTAATAACCGCTTCTCCTTTTTCAAAGACACCATCCCCGATAAAAGGAGATGGAATCCGGCCCATGGATTCAAAAAATTCGCCATGAATATGGTCATTAAAATCAATGCGTCGGCCAATTTCCGATTTTATTTTTTCATAATAGATTTTTAACAATTCAACCAGGTCTTCTTTATCAATATTATTGATTTTTATGCGATGGAGATCATCGGCGATAATCTCATCCACCGGTCGTTTATCATTACCCAAAAATCCGGAGCCTGAAAACTTAGAGGATTCCATCCGGCTTTTGAGTTTTTCATAATCAGGAGACTTTTTCATAGTAACCTCACCTTAATTAAGCAAATTCATCAAAATAAATATCATCTTCCTTGATAGCAAGATTCTTAAGCTCTTTTTCGCAGGCGCCAACCATTCCGGGAGATCCACCTAAATATGCCTCGTACCCCTCGCAATTATCAAAATGGTCGCGCAAGACTTCTGTGACCAATCCGCGTGCACCATCCCAGTCAGACTCTTCAGGTTCGTTTGATAATGCCGGTATAAAGGTAAACCACTCGTTTTCTTTATCCATCTTCTTTAATTCATCTACATAAAAAAGATCACGTTGTTCCCGTGCACCAAAGAAATAATAAGTGGGACGGGCGATATTATTCTCAACCATATGGTTTAATATTGAATAAATTGGCGCCATGCCACTGCCACCGGCCATACAAATGATGGGCGAATCGTTATCTGTCAACATAAAATCACCATAAGGTCCGGAGATGGAGACTTCCTCTCCTTCTTCCATGTGTTCGAATACCCAGGTGGTACAAATTCCATCAGGAACCAGGCGAACATTCAGTTCCACATGTTTTTTATCCGATGGAACCGAAGATATGGAATAGGCCCGCATCACTGAATCCCGACCTTTATAGGATTTGGATTGTAATTGAACATATTGTCCGGCTTTGAAATCAATGGAATCGGGGTCCAGTAACTCAAACCGCAATTCCAGGATATCATGGGTTAACGGCTTTTTGTGGATCACTTTCGCCCGAAATTTCTTTATTTTAAACAATTCTTCCGGTATTTCAATGGAAATATCATTTCTGATTTTAACCTGGCAGGAAAGACGGACGCCTTGCTTAATTTCTTCCGGAGTCAGGTTCGGCTCTTCTACCGGTGACATCATACCGCCGCCTTCTTTGACCACCAGTTTACAGTAGGCGCAAGTGCCACGGCCACCGCATGCTGAAGGAATATAAATATCATTTTCCGCCAGAGAAGATAGCAGTGATGAACCGCCATCTACTTCAAATTCTTTATTTCCGTCGTTGATGTTTATCTTGCATATCCCGTAATTCAGGATTTTTTTTTCCGCCAGAATAAGCAGAATAGACAGAATGATTCCCATTAAAATGAGAAAAATTGTTGCTGTAATAATACCTGTTAATATCGTTCCCATAATCCTCTCATATTTTTATCATTCCGGAAAACCCGACAAAGGCCAGTGACATAATACCAATAATAATCAACGTGATACCGGGACCGGCCAGTCCTTCCGGGAGAAACTTTTCACGAATTTTTTCACGAATGGCGCCGATCAGTGAGATAGCCAGAAACCAGCCAAATCCACCGCCAAGACCATAAGCAAAGGTCTGCCAGAACCCATAGGGTTTATTGAGCATAAAGAGGGAAATTCCTAAAATCGCACAATTAACTGTGATCAGTGGCAGAAATATGCCCAGTGAATTGTACAACTTCATGGAATACCGCTCGATCACCATTTCAATAAATTGTACAAAAGCGGCGATTACCACAATGAAGGTGATCAGTTTTAGAAATTCCAGGCCAAGCGGAACCAGCAAATAATAATAAACCAGGTAATTCAACGCAGCAGTAGTCGCTGTCACAAAAATCACGGCCAGCCCTAAACCGACACTGGTATCCACTTTTTTGGATACGCCCAGGCAGGAACACATTCCTAAAAAACGGGTCAGTAAAATATTATTCGTAAATCCGGCAGAAATGAAAATAATAAACAGCAGTGTAAAAAAGTTTGTATCTTGATATGCTTCCATAATTCCCTCTATTCTGCTTTTTCGGTTTTAATTTGCAGTTTTCTGGATATCCAGGTAATGATCGCCAGCATAAAAAATGCACCGGGAGCCATGACCATAATCGTCCATTGGTGCCACCAGATTTCCTTGCCCGGAAGGTCAGCGCCCAATAACGTTCCAAATCCCAATGGTTCGCGTATCAGCGCGATAACAATCAGCACAAGCGAATAACCGATTCCCATGGCTAGTCCGTCAAGGAACGAGAGCCAGGGTTTGTTCTGGCTGGCAAAGGCTTCCGCCCGCCCCATAATGATACAATTCGTGATGATTAAACCGACATAGGGACCAATGAAACGATGGATATCCGGGTTAATCGCTTTGATTAAAATATCCACGATCATCACATAACTGGCAATAATCAGGACTTGTACAATCATGCGAATCCGCGCCGGTATCAAATTACGCAATGCTGAAACTGTCAGGTTTGAAAAAGCGGTAACAAATATAACACCGGCAGACATGAAGAGTGTATTTGCCATTAGATTAGTAACGGCAAGTGAGGAACAGATGCCCAGTACCTGCCGAAAAACAGGATTATCCTGCCAGATTCCTTTAATAAATATTTGTTTCGGAGTATCAGCCATATTATTAATTCCTTTTTTCGAAAGATTCTTTGAATTGTGTCAAATTTTCGTTGAGCATATTCATCAAAGCCACACTGGTTTGCGAGGCACCGGTAATGGCATCCACGACATTGCTTTTGTCAGCATTCGAGGTGGTACCGATTATAATTTTTTGATCGGCACTCCATTTGAGCGGTAATCCTTTGAACTGGTCGGTAAACCATTGTTCTTCAATTCTGGCACCCAGGCCCGGGGTTTCTTTTTGTTCCAGAATTTTCAGGTTAATGATTTCAGTCAATCCTTCATCCATGACTATGATACCGGAAATAGGTTCCCAAAAACCCAGTCCGCGAAAAACAAAACCGATATTATCACTGTCCATATGCTCAAAAAGTTCTGTTTTGGTGTCTCCAATTTTAATTGAATCTATCTGGATATTATTTTCTATAGCCGCCTCATAATCCGATGGCGATTCTCCTTCCACATCTAATAAAAATGCTTTGGAAATAATTCTGTTTTTATGCAGGGCTTCATTTTTTTTCAGCATAGGCAGAGTAGTATAATGGACAGCGGAAATCGCAACGCCAAAAATTAAGGAGATCAGAATGATGAATAGCAGAATATATTTTGGATCTTTTTTATCCATGATCAGGCTCCTTTCTTGTTAGCTTTGGCTCGTTTGATCCAGAGATCAAAGGAAGGCCCAAACATATTTCCGATCAAAATAGCAAACCCGACGCCGCCGGCAAAGATAGCCTTGTAGCGAAAAAAGACGATCAGCGCGCCAATCAGAATACCATAGAGCCACTGAGAGGATTTCTGTTTTGGCGCGGATATCGGATCAGTGACCATAAATACCGCTGCAAATAAAAATCCCCCGGACAATAAAGTGAACAGAACCGGCGGCACTTCGGTAATACCAAAACCATTACGTAGCAAAACATTCAG
>CAYTLS010000108.1:0-6617 GCA_964438745.1 uncultured bacterium | reverse complement strand
GTTAGAAATCCTGTGCCGGATCGCTGAGTCGCAAGTAATATAAATTTCTCCATAGGCGCTTTTCTATATTTTTATTTAATTATTTGTTCAACTAAATACTCATCCCTGTCTTTCGCCTCAAAAAAACCGCGGGTGATAATTTCACTGAGCAGGCCGACAATAACAAACTGAAGCCCTCCTAACATTGTGAAAACCAGGAATATCAAAAAAGTCTGACCGGTAATACCAATGCCAAAGAGGATATACGAGAGCAATAAGAGCAGTGACAATGAAAATCCACCGGCAACTGTCATCAGGGCAAACTTACCAAAAAACAGCAACGGATGGGTTCGAAACCCGGTATAAAAGCGCAAGGTAATCAGGTCGAGTACCACCTTCCATACCCGTTCCAGTCCATATTTAGCCTGACCGAATTTTCGGCTGTGATGGGTAACCGGAATCTCTGCCACCTTTATTCCCAACCATGCTGCATAAGCGGGTATAAAGCGATGCATTTCGCCGTAAAGTTTAATGCGCTTAACAATCTCTTTTTTATAAGCTTTCAGAGAACAGCCAAAGTCATGAATACGGATGCCGGTACCTTCGATCAATTTATTGATGATCCGGTTAGCGATTTTAGAAGGTAGTTTCCGGGTTAATCCTTTATCCTGTCGGTTTTTACGCCAGCCACTGACCAAATCATAGCCTTCGCTCATTTTGGCCAGCAATTTGGGGATATCGATCGGATCATTTTGCAGGTCTGCATCCATGGTGATTATAATATCTCCCGAGGCATACTTAAAACCCGCGGCAAAAGCAGCGGTCTGTCCGTAATTGCGGCGAAATTTTAGCGTAACCACATTCTCATTCTGCTGTGACAGGCTTTCCAGAATTAACAAGGAATCGTCAGTACTGCCGTCATCAATAAAAATGATTTCATAGCTTTTCCCCAATTCCCGTAAAACTGATTTGATTTTATCAAATAGGATAACCAGTGATTCTTCTTCATTATAAACCGGCACGACAATCGATAATTCAGTCTTCTTGTGTTCTTCTTGTATATCAAAGGAGTCGATAATCTTCATCGGTTGGATTTGACCGATAACCGGTGGACGCGACAGACCGCCTGATTTTTTGGAAAAGAGAGGAAAAAACTCTTTCCATACATCGATTGAATGGGATACTTTACCCTCCAAAGTGTAAGTCAGCGCCAGAATAGCGTGTATATCATCGGCATCGGGACGGAGTTTTATACAAATTTGAAAATCTTCCCGTGCTTTTTGGACTTCGTTAAGGTTCAGATAACAATACCCGCGATGATAGAGAGCATCAATATTTTTACCCGATAGATTGATTATTTGTGAGAAACTCTGTATTGCAGCGTTATAATCATTGTTTTGAATATCAATAATTCCTTTGCGAAAAAGTAATTCCTGATTTTTGGTGTTTTTGTTGAAATACTTGCGAATCAACTCATTGGCTTTCTCCAGATCATGGAACTCGGAATAAAATTCCAGGAGATATGTCAGTGATTCATTGTTGTAATTACTGAGTTCCGCAGCTGTGATATAAAAAGTTTCTGCTTTTGCCTTGTCATTTTGATCCTTGTAAATCTCGGCGAGATCACGACAAATATCATATTTTTCCGGAGCGAGGCGATGGGCCTTTTCAATAGCTGCCAGCCCTTCATTAATCTGCCCCCTGAGATAAAGCGTCTTCCCTAATCCGTAGAGGGCCTGAAAATGATTAGCATGGATTTTTATGGCATTTTGAAAATACTTCTCGGCTTCCCGAATTTGGCCGATGGCAAGATGCATTTCGCCAATCAGCAGATTAATATGCAGATCAGCATTGTTGTGAACATAAATAGATTCTAATAGATCGAGGGCTGCCGCATGCTCCCGTTTGTGTATTTTTTCTTCAATTAAAGTCAGCTTAGATTTTAGGGAATTTTTGGTGTTCATAAAATCCTCCGTCCATAGTCATGGCTATTTTTTTTTGCTGAAGGATTTTAGTAGATCAGTGTTCAAGGTGCTGTTATAGATAGACGCGCGATTTTTTGCCTGGATTCGCTTGTAAACTTCTTCCCGGTGGACCGGTACTTCGCGAGGGGCATTAATTCCTATTTTTGTGTGGCCATTACTGCATTCCAAAACAGTGATTACAATATTACTTCCAATTCTTATACTCTCTTCGGTTTTTCTGGTTAAAACAAGCATACTCCCTCCATGGAATATTATTAAAAAATAAGGGTTAAAATTTATCTAATTTGTGTTCCTCGGATAATTTTGGGTGGTCCAGTATGATCTGTTTACCGCTTCCCGTGTAGGTGTTTAATATTAATGGCGCCTTGGTATTGGCCACAAAATGTTTGGTGATTTCATCAATTCGCAAAATTACGAACAAACGCATATATCTCTTTTCTTCGATTTCAAGATTGCGCAGTTCATTTTTGGGTAATGAAACATCATTGTAAATATTCAGAAGACTTCCATCCAGTACGATCATGGATATATCCGGCAATTCTGTGGATTGAAATAATTTGAAAGGTGGAAAATCATCCAGATTTTTGAATTCAAACTCTGACAAATGTTCAAATCCCGGGAGCCCATATTCAAAATTAAATTTTGTTTCATGGCTGGTTTTTGATTCTTTAGTCATTACATTGTCCATCTTCATATCTTTCTATTTGTTAACGGAGAAAATTCAATATATTGAGATTGATTGCATTTGATGTGGAGTGCAAGGCCGCCTGATAAGCCGTTTCTTCACTTTTATAATTGGTAATCGCTTCTGCCATATCAACATCTTCCAGGTTTGACAGATAAGATTTCAGATTGACATTTGCTGTTTTCAGGCGATTTTCCGTATTAATGATCTGTATCTTGGAAGAGCCGATTGCGGAGCTGAGTTTACCGATTTCCGTAGAAGAATCATCCAGCAGGTCGATAGCTTCTTTAATGGCATTCTCGTCGCCATTATCCAGTGCGTTTTTAAAATTGATCAGATTTTCGTAAGCCTTAGTATCAATAATTTTCTGTCCGGTTGTATTAATATCCACATAATAATTATCGGCAATTTTACGATTGACCTTTTTATCATTGCCGGTATAGGTGATTGAATTACCATTATAGATGAAGGCCTGATCGGTTTTTGACTTGGTCCCTGCAAAGACGGCTTTACCCATAAAGGTTGAATTGGTCAGTGAAATGGTATCTTCTATAATATCATTGATCTGATCACGAAAAGTTTCCCAATTATCACCATTGTTGGATATGTCGGCTGCACGGATCGCTATTTCTTTGGCTGTCATTAGTCCTTCATTCATCTGATCCAGAGCGGTCATGGATACGTCAATCCAGCCTTTGGCCAGATTAATCCCATCCAGGTATTGCGCATTATTTGAAATGGCATTCCGAAAGGACTCAACTTTAGTGTAATCCACCGGATCATCTGAAACCTTTTCCAGTTTTTTCCCCGTGGCCGTCTGATTTTGGAAGACCGCCATTTTTTCCCGGCTGGAATTAATGTTTGTTAATAAATTTCTTGATATCATACTCTCTGTTATTCGCATAATTTCCTCTGATTAGATCAAAGTTAATATCGTATCTACCAGCGTTTGAACCGTACCGATAACTTTGGCGGAGGCCTGGTAGGCTTGCTGATATTTTGATAAATTGACAAGTTCTTCATCAAGGCTGACGCCGGATTCCGAGTCCTGCTGATTTTTGATTGTCATTACAATTTTTTCCTGGCTATTCAAAAGATCACTTGATTTTTTTACTTTGGCGCCGATATCTGTCGCAATGCCGCTGTAGTAGTTATTCGGCGAGACGCCGTTTAGAGTATTGCGGTTTTGAATCTCATTGATCCGGCGGGCAATGTTAGAGTTAGCGCTCTCCCCTAACTGATCAGAGGAAGCGACTAAATAGGGATTGTTTGAAATCAGATTATTGACAGCAAAATTGCCGGCGCTGTTGATATTTTCTTTAAAAAATTGAATGCCGGTATGTCCTTCGAGATCATATCCCTTTTGATGAATTTTATTCACCTCATTGGCTATATTCGTAGCTACCTGGTCAAGTCGTGACCGGTAGTTGGGCAAATACTGATTGGATATGCTGATCAAACTTCCCAATTCACCAGATTGAATATTGATATTTTTTTCACTATTCTTCAGTCTGATGTAATAATTACTGGAATTACCGACATTTTGTGGTAACACTTCCAATTCATTGACCTGGTCACCGGATACTAAAATCTGGCCGGCAGCAGCAACTGTAACATCACCAAAATTACTTTCAGAGGTCTGAATTTCAAAATATTCGGATAAACCGCTCACCAACCGGTCCCTCTCATCCATAATGGCATCGGAATTATTTGCTGTTATCTCTTTGTTGATTTCTGCCAACGCGTGTAATTTATTGTTTATATCTTCCACATTGCCGCTCATGTTTGTGGCAATGTTTTTTTTCAAGCTGATCAGATCATTGTTTACCCGGTTAAAAGCTTTTTCGAGAGCAACAGCTTTGTCGACAACGACCATTCGCGCCGGTTCACTTTCCGGATCAGAGGCCAGGTCTCCCCAGGCGGTCCAAAATTCATTCAGATGTTCTGATATGCCGCTCTCACCGGGTTCCCCAAAAATATCTTCAATCTGGGCAAACATCTGGGAGTCCATGGAATATTTTGCCAGATTTGGGTTTTGGGTCAAAAACTGTTCATCTACAAAATCATTTCTCTTTCGTGCCAGTTCTTTGCTGATCTTGCTATTGGTAATTGTGCCGTACTTGGCAGTTTGAGAATTCATATCGGAAAAAGTTGCCAGGCGTCGTGAATATCCCGGAGTATTGAGATTAGCAATATTTTCGGAAGTGAGCTCAATGGCGGATTTATTCGCCTGAACACCCCGTTTTGAATTATCTAATATTCCTGAAATTGACATAAATACTCCAAATTAAATCTGCTGATTAACAAATTTTTGATTCACTTCTTTGATATATTTTTTTCCCTTGATACTGTACATATTATTCTCTTCTTTTCCGGAATGGAGAAAAATATTGGTCATTTGCCGAACATGATCGATGGAAAAGTGCAGCAAACTTTTATTCTGACGATTGACGGTTTTGATTTCATTAAGAATATTTTTCAAATCGTAGCGCAATGTATCCATTTTTTTCTTTTCCGGTTCCGGGCTAAAGCCGACAAAATCTTTGAGCGGTATATTCACTCCCTTGATATTTCTTCGCTCACAAAAATCATTAATAAAATCCACTCGCTTCTGGGCAATGGTAACGGATTCATTGATCGTTTTCTTCTCTTTCATAATGAGATCGCGTAAATCGTCAACTTTCCCCTGAATAACACAAGTTTGTTTGTCCTTCAATAAATTCAGAAGAGTTTGGTATATATCTTTTTCCTTCTCCAGTATATTTATCATGGCTATATAGTCGTTATGTAAATCCATTATTTAAACACCTCGCTATCAAGGTTAAACCCCTGGGTCTTATCCTGGTTTAAACTTTCATTGATTTTTGACAATTCTTCGCCCATATCCATATCCCTGTCTTGCAACGATTGATATATAATCTTTGCCAGTCCGATTCCCCCATTTTTTGCCATAGATTTTCCCATCTCCGAACTGAACATCATGGAACTCAAAGATGCCGAAGAACTATTTTCATCTTTCGGTATTGTCTTTTCCATTGTCTTGATTAGTTTGGTCAAAAAAATCGCTTCCATTTCCTCGGCCTGGGCTTTCAATTTTCGTTCCCGTTTAAGCTCAGGATCGACAAAATCTGTTTGTTTTTTATTAATTCTGGTAAAATTGCTTATATTTTCTGCTGATTTGTCATCTATTTTCATGATTTTTCATCTGATTTACATAATTATTAAATCGGCGTTTAAGGCGCCGGCCTGTTTTATAGATTGAAAAATGGCGATTACATCCCTGGGCCGTAATCCCAGTTCATTCAATGCTGCAGCCAAATCCTGGACTGTTGATGTTTCCCGAATAGCTGCGGTCTGTGCAATATCTTCCTGGGTTGTGGTTTCCGTTACATATTCCACCACTGTACGTCCGGTATTGGCAAAAGAGGCCGAGGGTTGTGAAATAACCGGGCGTCGCCGAATATGAATCGTCAGCGAGCCGTGACTGATCATAATTTCGCTGATCTTGACATTGCCGCCAGCGACCACTGTTCCTGTTCTTTCATTGATTACAACACGGGCTTCCACATCGGGACTAACCTGCAGGGTTTCGATTTCTGCGATAAACCGGACAGCCTGGTGATTATTCTGCAAATTCACAGGAATATTAATTTCGATCACGCCCGCATTTAAAGTTGTTGCTAAAGTTGTATCAATATTTGGCAATCCATTAATCGATTCAGCAATCCGGGTGGCGGTCACAAAATCCGGTTCATTCAGTAAAAATCTTATAGGCTGAGAAAAATCAAAGCGGTTGTTGGGATCCACCCGATTCATGACGGCTCCACTGGGAATTCGACCGGTGAGCGCATGATTTTTACGTACTTTTTCGCCGGCGGAGGTTTCGATATTGAACCCGCCAACAGATACCGGTTCCTGGGCCATTGCATATTGTTGTCCGTCACTGGCCAGCAGGGGTGCCATTAATA
>CAYTLS010000107.1:0-6621 GCA_964438745.1 uncultured bacterium | reverse complement strand
GCCCTTGATTGGAAGATCAATCAGGTTTTACCGGGAAAAGAAACCTTGTTTACTCAGCATTACCCCCTGCATAATGATGATTCTGTCGGTGACGGTCAATTTTTATCGCTGATAATATCACACTCTCTCAGAAAAATGCTTGTCAATACCCTTGCAGAAGCCGGGTATGAACCCATAATGATGGATATTTCTTTATTTTCTGCTTATGAGGTATTGCGAAAATCTTTTCCCATTAATGCGTATAATCGCTGGGGAGTTTGGGAAATGGCGAAAGAAAATGATTCTCAAAACTTATTAATTATTGATAATGGCGCTGTTTCTTTTATCAGTTTTTCATTTTTGGACAATAATGAGGTTGTGATTCATCAAAACACGAATCCGGAAAAATTGAATGCTGATTTTGTGGAAAATCTTATATTCAAAAATTATAAAAACGCAAATTTTGATAAAATGTTTGTTTATTCAAACGCACCAAATAATGTATTTGTGCAGAACCAAATTAAATCTGAAAATCAAATTATTATCAATCCTATTTCGGTATTATCAAATCAGAAAGTACAATTGGAAAAAAAATATTTATCTGATAAATACATTGTCTCTCAGTTCGCGGCCATTGCGGGATTGATCGCGCGGTACAGATAGGAGTTGCTCAGGTGATCAGAATAAATTTACTAAAAAGTGAGGGTCTGCAAAATTCGAAAACGCAGATGGATCTTCCGGCAATTGAACCGGTAGAAGGGGACAAAATAACACCTGAACCGCTCACTGAAGAAACTGCGCAACAGATCACCAAACTGGAACAGGAAGTCAAAGAAAAAAGTAGTTCCAAGATCAAGAAACCTAAGAAAAAACGTTCTGTTCTAAAGCCTGTTATTACGGTTTTGGTTATTCTTATTTTTAGCGCTTCTATTATCTATGTTTATCATTACACAGATTGGATCGGACAAACTATTATAAAAAGCACGGAATTGGTTCAGCGGTTTCAAAAAAATAAGCCCGTACCACCCACCAAAAATAATAGTGTGCCACTCAATAATGGCAAGACTGTCAGTACGCTGATTGCAACAAAAATTTTGAACAGATCTATACAACTCAAACTTATTAGTGGTGTTTTGGAATTGATACCGGATAATTCAGAGATATATGATTTCAATATTAAAAACAGAAATTTAAGTGTGATTTGCATTGTCAGGGATATTACATCAGGAGAAAATCTGAAATACTATATATACAATCACAAACAATCCTTTGACCCGGAACTTTTTTACATCGAACAGACGGAAGACAAAAAGGAATACCAGGTCACGTCACTGACCAGATTATTACCTGCCAACACTACTATTGAGAATTATGAATATAAAGATGACAGGCATCTGGCCGGAAGCATAAACAGTCTTGCCGCCAGTACAGGAATCAATATTGAACCGCTGACGATTACAAAACGCGATCAAACCATAGAACGTGAGGCATACCTTTATTTTTCAGGTACTAAAAAGGATATTGTTAATTTTTGCAGGAAATTAGATTTTCTGAATGTTAATCTTTCCTTTGATGAATTGAAAATTAAACAGAGCGAATTGGATTTAAGTCAACTGGATGTAAAACTGGGAATCACTATTTTTCCACAACAATAGCCTTATGATCAGAATAATTGCAGGAAAATTCAAAGGACATAAACTTAAAAGTGGATTGGATAGACCTGGGTTTCGACCAACCAAAGACCGGGTTAAAGAGAGTCTTTTTTCCATTATTGGCAATATCAATCAATATAAAATTTTAGACCTCTTTGCCGGTTCAGGAAGTCTTGGCTTTGAAGCATTGTCAAGAGGAGCTGATAAAGCTGTCTTTGTTGAGAAAAATTTCAGGCAAAGTCGCTTTATTCTGGAAAATGCGGAAAGATTAAAATTGAGCGGCAACTATGAAATAATTGTTAAATCTGCGTGGTCTTTTCTCAAGAAAAATGAAGAGGATTTTGATTTAGTGCTGGCTGATCCGCCTTATGAATCCGATAATATTGATCAACTGGGAGACCTGTTGGCTGACAAATTTTCAAATACAAAAATTATACTGGAGACCTCTTCCGATTATCAGTTACAGGAAGATTTTAAACAGAAAATCACTCCTGATGAAAGAATATATGGTAATACAAAACTAATAATTTTTAAGGTCTAAAATGAAAAATGCAATTTATCCCGGAACCTTTGATCCCATAACCAATGGTCATATTGATATTCTATCCAGAGCTGCCAAAATTTTTGATCATGTTTATGTTGCTGTCGCTAACAATCTGAAAAAAGAACCCATGTTCTCAACAGATGAGCGCGTTGAATTGATCCGTGCCTGCACCCGGGAATACGGCAACGTAACTGTTGATTCCTTCAATGGATTGGTTGTCGATTATGCTGATGTGATCAGTGCTTCGGTAATTGTTCGTGGCCTGCGTGTTATCTCTGATTTTGAATTTGAATTTCAAATGGCGCTGATGAATCGCAAATTGAACAAAAATGTCGATTCCGTATATTTTATGCCCAGTGAGAAAAATTCTTACCTGAGTTCCAGCGTGGTGAAGGAGATTGCCCGTTTTAATGGTGATATAAATGATTTCGTTCCCGAAAATGTAAAAAATGCAATAGAAAATAAATTAAGGAGATAATGATGAAACTGATATCCACAATCAGATCAGAAGCTAAGAAGAAAAATAAAAAAATTGTGCTTCCCGAAGCTCATGATGAGCGAGTGCTCAAAGGGGCAGCGATACTTTTAAATGAAAAAATTACCAGGATTACTCTGATCGGTAATTCTGAAAAAATTAAAAAACAGGCCGCAGATATAGATGTGAATATAGAAAATGCAGAAATTATTGATCCTGAAAATTATGATAATTTTGAGGAATTCGCGCAGACCTATTATGAAAAAAGAAAGCATAAAGGCATGACCATTGAAAAAGCCCGTGAAGTTATGGCAGAGCCGACTTATTTTGGTGCGATGTTGGTGGAAAAAGATCTCGCTGACGGCTGCTTATCCGGGGCTGATACATCGACCGGTAATGTTATGCGCGCCGCGTTCCACATTTTAGGAACTGCTGAAGGTGTTAAAACCGTTTCCAGTGATTTTATTATGATTACGCCCGATGAATCAAAAATATGGAGTTTTGCTGACTGCGCAGTAATGCCTGATCCGACCGCCGAACAATTAGCCGATATTGCCATCTCGTCCGCCGAAACTCACAAAAAAATAGTCGGCGAAGAGCCACGGGTGGCTATGCTTTCATTTTCTACAAAAGGAAGCGCGAATCACCCCAATGCTCAAAAAGTCATCGACGCGACTAATATTGTAAAAGAAAAGCGCCCCGATTTGAATATTGATGGTGAAATGCAGGCTGATGCCGCCATTGTAGAAAAGGTTGGCGCCAAAAAAGCTCCTGACAGCAAAGTCGCTGGTAAAGCCAATGTTCTTGTTTTTCCTGATCTTGGCGCAGCAAATATTGGTTACAAACTGGTTCAGCGAATTGCCGGCTGTGAAGCTGTGGGACCGATCATTCAGGGATTGGCAAAACCATTAAATGATCTGTCGCGAGGATGTAGTGTTGATGATATTGTCAATGTTTCTGCAATTCTTGCAAATATGTCATAAAAGAGGAGTATTAAATATGCCAATGTATGATTATGTTTGTAAAGCCTGTGGCCATGAATTTGAATATATGCAAAGTATGTCCGATGATCCCCTGAAAACCTGTCCAAAATGTGAAAAAGACGAGGTGATTCGAAAAATTACCGGCGGTACAGGAGTGATCTTTAAAGGAACCGGTTTCTATAAAACCGATTATGCGAATAAAAAAGGTGAGCCCAAAAAAGAGACCAAACCGGCGGCAAATAGTTGTTGCGGCAATGGGGCTTGTAAGCATTAACCTGAATTGTTCATATTTTTATGAATAATGCAGTTTATATTAGAAAAATAAGAGATATGAGCGCATTGCCTGTTCCGGGTGATGCGCTTTTTTTTGAGCAATAAAAAACTGCAGCCAAGCAGTGCCTGGTTGCAGTTAAAATTTTAAAATGGGCAAAAAAATTATTTTTTACTTTTGTAAAGAATGGATGCCGGTATGACAACTAAATAGCCAATCAGCAAAATAATCGGTGCAATTGACAGCGCCTGTGTACTGTTGACATCACCGGTTCCCATTACAAAATAACCCAGAATTATTAGAAATATTCCCAGGGCAAATAATAAATAATTGACTTTGCCTAAGGTTAATTTTTCGATGAATGGTTTCTGTTCTTTTGTTTTTTCTTTCATAATCCAAATATAATTAATGTTTAGCTCTTCACAAAATGAAAAATCGATTTTTAGAATTTATATTTAATCCCAAAAGTTGTCCAGCGGCCCGGCATGGGGCGGCCAAGAAAATTTTCATATTCACTATTAAAAAGATTATCAATTTTCAGGTGAATATCAAGATTTCCCAAGGGGATTTGACTTCGGAGATCAGCGAGCAGACGGCCGGTTCCCTCATCAAAAACTCTTTCTGAGTATCGGACAGCCCAGGTAATATGCAACTTCTTTGGCAATGTTTGTGAGACATTAAATGACCAGCGTCGGGTTAAAGAATTCAATCTATATTTCAGTTGGTATTCATCCAATTTTTCCCGGTGGTTAAAATAGGAATAACTAAAACTCAGAGAATGAAGTGTATAGGTATTTAGTTGGTATTCACAGGAAATTTCCAAGCCCGAGGTTTTAAGTTTGGGGACATTCATGGCGACAAAGACCGCACTGGTGTCGGTTCGTGCAAAATCAATCATATCGGTGATATTGCGTTGAAACAGTGTCATAGAAGCCTGGAACTGATTTTTAGTAATCCTGCCGCCGATTTCGCCACTAACTGCATTTTCAGGTTTCAGATCAGCATTGCCCATATTGGCAACACCGGAATAAAAGAGGTCAGTAAAAGAAGGCACACGGAAGGAGCGGCCCAAAGAGCTAAACAAACGAAAATTCTTTGTTAACTGATAGCCGGCGTCAATTCCCGGAAAAAAATGGGTACCCCAATTTTCATAATAATAAGCAGAAATACCGGGCGAGAGTGTCAATTTATTGGTGATTTCAAAGATGGTTTCAGCAAACAAACCTGCTCTTTTACGCTGATGATTCATGCGCATACCGGAAATATCATTGTAGCCAATTTCGGAGCCAAAGTTAAAACTGAATATTTCCGATTCATAAAGACCGGTAATTTCCGTGGCAAACATTCGGGTTGTGTGTTTGTTCACATATCCATATTCCGGAATAAGGAAGTGGTCATAATTCCTGCGTCCGGAAATTTTTACAGACAGATGTCCCCTTTGAGTAGGCATGAACGCGTTAAAATTTGCGAGCAACTGCTCTGTATTTTCACGTTCCGTCGGGCTGGGCGTATAAAATCTGTTAGCGCCAAACTCCTTTTTTTGGTATCCCAGAGACAAGTCATATTGAACCTTGTTGGTATTTAATCCGGCTTTATAAAAAATATTACGGTTCAGAAAATCGGTATTATCCATATAACCGTCACTGGCTTTTTCTGAAAAAGAGAGGCGATTGGTAAAATTATTGATTGGCTGAGAATAGGAAAACCCAGTATTCCTGTAGCCATATTCACCGCCGGCCAGGGAAACGCTGGCATTGGCTTTTTCGGCATTTTTGGTGATTATATTGATAACACCGCCGAGGGCGTTGGGACCATATATTTTTGACGCATTTCCTTTAAGTATTTCAATTTGTTTAATATCCTCCAGGTTGACGGGAATATTCATGCTGTGGTGGGCTGTTTGGGGATCAGATACTTTCATGCCGTCAATCAGGATCAGGGTCTGCTCAGCAGAACTTCCGCGAATACTGACATCGCTCTGGACGCCCAGTGGTCCCCTGGTTTTAAACTCCAAATCGGTGATATTTTGCAACAAGTCCGCAATGCTGGCAGCATTTTGTTCCTGAATATCTTCCTGGCTGATTATATTGATATTTCGTGATGAGTTGGAAAATTCTGTTGGAATTCGTGTCCCGGTAACGACCACCGGATCAAAATCGTAATAGGAATATTTTTGCCCATAGGTTAAACTGCCTAGTATAAGTGTAATGATTATTAATAGAAGACAATGTCTCTTCAGCATTTTTGGTCCTTTGAAATTATGATTGAAAGTGGAAGGTTGAGTTTTCCTTTTAAGAAATTCGTGATTTAAAATAGTCTCAACATTTTGCAGTGTTTGATATTAAAATATCAGTGTTATTATGGGCGGAAACTTAATTTATTAATATTATTTTTCCAATGAAATCCTGATTTTTTCTGCGATATCAATTGCAGTATCCTGATCGAATATTTCAATCCATTGGGCATCAAGTTGATGTCTTGACCAGGTCAGCTGGCGCTTGGCGTAGCGGCGGGTATTCATTTTTAAATTTTCTGTCATTTCTGACTGTGTGACTTCCCCGTCAAGGTATTGAATCACTTCCTGGTAACCCAGGGTTTTTAACTCGTCCATTGCATTGCGATAACGATTTATCAGCAGATCTTTGGTCTCCTCGATCAAGCCCTCAGATATCATCTGGTCAACCCTGCGGTTAATACGATCATAGGTTTTGGCGCGG
>CAYTLS010000106.1:0-6721 GCA_964438745.1 uncultured bacterium | reverse complement strand
ATGCTATTTTTATTTGTGATCTCAGTTTGGTAATAGAAGAGATTAATCTGGAAGTCATGCGACGGTTTAATTTTCCCAAAGAGGATCTGATCGGGAAAAGCTTTCTGGAACTGATCAGTTTAAAGGATCATACCCAAATCAAACAAATAATTAATAAACAAAACATTACCCGAATTACTAATCTGGAAGTCAAACATAGCGGCGAAACAAATGATTCTCTGTATTCAAATATCAACGTGCAAAAGAACAATCTGCATGAAAACAAATCGGTTATACTGGTTTGCCGGGATATTACCGAATCAAAACTGAAGCAGAAACAACAAAAAAAACTGCACAAATTTTATCAGAAAGTAATTGAAAATTCAAAAAGTATACTTTACCGGTATCATTTTGGTTCTGATAGTTATGAATATGTCAGCAAGGGATTTGCACATTTATTTGGTATGAACCCCGAAGAAGTGACGACGCGGGATTCCATAAAAGAACGGATCATTGAAGTCAGAGATTTTAAAACCCGTGAACAAATCAACTTGCAGGAATGGGATAAAAAGTTAGCTCAAAAAGAAGTCAAATCCTTTAACGCCGAATGGAAAATTAAAACACCTGCTGGCGAAATTCGGTATTTATATGACAATTCGTTGCCGCTGTACAAAAAACCGGGGAGCCAGGTGATCGGTACCCAGGGCATTCTTCAGGACATTACAGACCGCAAGACCAGTGAAATAAATCTGGAGCGAACAAAACAATTTATCGACACAATTATAAATTCACTCCCTTCCGTTATTATCAGTATCAACGCAGATTTTGTTATTACACACCGAAATACAGAAGCCGCAAAACTGATCACTGATAAGCGGAAAAAAAATAAACCGGAGCAATTGTTTGTATCATTCCCCTTTTTAACACAACTATCCGCCGAGATAAGCCAATGTGTCCAATCGCAAACTCCAATTGCCAATAGGCATTTAAAAATCCATTTCAATGGACAAGACCATCTTTATGAAACAACAATATCGCCATTACTCACCGACACAATGAATGGCGCTGTAATACGTATGGACGATATTACTGACAAAATCAAACTGGAGCAAATGATGCTTCAATCGGAAAAAATGCTTTCAATTGGTGGTCTGGCCGCTGGTATGGCACACGAAATAAACAATCCGATTGCCGGCATCATACAAAACACCCAGGTTTTGCAGCGCCGCCTGGATACAGACAATAAAAGAGCACAGAAATTAGCCCAATCCATCGGCATTGACAAGTTTAAAGTAGGAGATTATCTCAAACAGTTAGAGGTCTTTAAGATTCTATCCATGATTTCAGACTCAGGAATGCGTGCTGCAAAAATCGTCCGGAACATGCTTAGTTTTGCCCGCAAAGATGAGTCTGAAAAAAAAGATCATGATATTGTGGAAATTATTGAAGAAACCCTCTATATAATCGCCACCGATTATAATCTGAAAAAGAAATATGATTTTAAAAAAATAAAAATCACCCGCGACTATATTATCAGTAAAATGGCAATTTTTTGCAATCGTGGTCAGCTCCAACAGGTTCTTTTGAATATTTTTAAAAATGGCGCAGAAGCAATGCAGGAAACCGCCGATCAGCGCAAGCCGGAGTTTAAGGTCGCATTGGAAGAAGAACAGGATTTTCTGAATATCTATATTGCAGACAATGGCCCCGGGATACCCGGTTCAATAATTAAAAATATTTTTGATCCCTTTTTTACCACCAAAAAACCGGGTATGGGTACCGGTTTGGGCCTATCAGTCTCATATTATATCATTACTGAAAACCACAAGGGTACGATGTCTGTTGAAGAATCGACCCATTCGGGTACGCGGTTCAAAATTCAATTGCCTGTTAAAATAAACGAACAAAATTATGCAAAAAATAAAATTTAAAAATATCGCTAAATCTACTCAAAACAAGCTGGTCATTACATATTCAATTATCATATTTACTGTCATTGGGTTAATTGTGACCATCTTTTTTATTCAGTCAAATAAACTAAAAAGATTGATATTGGAAAAAGTGGAGATCGCCGCGACCAGCATTGATACTGAAGACCTTTATTCCCTATCCTCAAAAGTGAAGCCTGTTCAAGATCCAACTTATAACAGATTAAAAAAACAACTGATAAAATTAAAAGCAGAAATACCAAACTGTCAATACATGTATATTTTGCATAAAATCGATGATCAATTTTACTTTTTAATCAATGCCGTTCCATTATCCGTCGAATTAGACAATCCGAAAATTATTGGAGAGCCCTACAATGGTGTTCATCCTGAATATAACAATGCGTTTAAATCCCAGGCGCCTAAAAATTTTGGGCCAATCAATGATACCTATGGCAAAACGATTGTCTCCATTGTACCGCTACGGGAATCAGGCAATACCTTTCTCTTTGCGGCTGATATTGATGCAAAGGACTGGTACAAACGGCTGATAATTATTTTACTGCATCCGGTGATTGGCATAATTATCCTGACTGCGGCTTTGATATTTTATATTTCTATGAAAAAAAACCTGATCTATATTGTTGACCAAAAAAATGAGGAGCTGATCAAATCAGAAAAATTACTGTTTTCCACATTCAAATCTGTTGGCGACGGACTGATCACTACTGATATATCCGGAAAAATCAATTATATTAATGATGCTGGAATAATATTATTAAAACCGGCACAGCAAATTCTAGGAAAACCCTTATCCGAAGTCTTTAATTTTGAAGAAGATAACACCATCATTTCTCAATTAATGACCAAAGAGAGAAGTGTGATCAACGATGTAAAATTTACCGATGCTGATCCCCCCCGTACTTTCTCCTTCTCTTCCTCTGTTATTCGACATGAGAACTCTATCATCGGGCACGTCATCATTTTCAAGGATACATCGGAATCCTATCAATTGAAGCAGGAATTAATTAGAAATGAGAAGCAACTCAAATCCATTATTCAAAGCTCACCAATTTTCCTGGCCACTTTTGAATCCGATGGACAGATCACTTTTCTAAATGGGAATATTCTATCTAAAATGGGAATAGAAAAAAATCTGTTTTTAGGAAAATCAATATTTGATCTGTTCAATAAAAACAGTGGCGTTATCAAACAATTTGAAAAGGCCTTAAAAGGCGAAGGAAGTTCATTAACCACACAATATAAAGAGATGTTCCTAAAAGTATATTTCTCGCCATTCATGCATAGAAATAATCATTTCTCCTCTGTATTGTGTGTCGGTTATGACATCACAGAAAATATAAAAATCGAAAAATCCCTGCGGGAAAGCGAGGAGACTTTCCGGGCATTAACAGAAAACTCTCATGATATTATCATGCGCTTCAATTCTTCTCTGGAGCATCTTTATGTCAATCCGGCTGTTGAAAAATATACCGGAATTTCAAGATCTAAATTTTTTGGCAAAAAGCATTCGGATTTAGAATTCCCGGCTGATCTTAGCCGTAAATGGGAACAAAAACTGCGTAATGTCTTTGATTCAGGCAAAATCAGCCGAATGGAGTTTCAACTCAACAATATATGGTTTGATTGGATAATAATTCCTGAATTTGATATCAATGGCAATGTAAAAGCTGTCATAACATCGGCCCGCGATATCACCAGTTTCAAACAATCGGCCAAAGAACTGGAATTCCTGCAAAGTTATCTCTCTGATATAATCAATTCCATGCCATCAATTCTGATTGGTATCAATATCAATGGACAAATAAATCTATGGAACCGGGCCATTGAACAATTGACTGGAAGAGCGCCTGACGAGGTTCTAAACAAACATGCCGGTGAAGTTATTCAGGAGTTTAAATTAGACCTTGATCTGATCCGTCACAGCATTGTTGAGCATCAGGAAAAGAGAATCCCCAAAAAAGAGATTATATTTAAAAACCAGACCTATTTCATGAACATCATTATCTATCCCCTTTCTCTAGTTGACGCTAAGAGCGCCATCATCAGAATGGATGATGTGACCGATCAAATTCGTATGGAACAGGTGCTTATCCAATCAGAAAAAATGCTCTCCCTGGGAGGACTGGCAGCAGGAATGGCCCACGAAATCAACAATCCGATTGCCGGTATGGTCCAAAATTGTGAAGTGCTGATCAACCGCTTAACCAGGCAAATGCCAAAAAATAAATCTATTGCGGAAGAATGTAATATCAATTTTTCTGATATGTTAAAATATACGCAAAAACCAACTCTCACTAAAACCCTGCAAATGATTAAAGGATCAGGCCGGAAAGCGGCCGATATTGTAAAAAACATGCTGGAGTTTGCCAGAAAAGACGGCGCCACTAAATCCCAGTATAAACTTTCAACTATTTTTGAGGAATCCCTGAAGTTGATCGCAACCGACTTTAGTCTGAAAGATAAATATGATTTTAAAAAAATTCAGATTATAAAAGAGTATCCGGAACCTGAACATCCCCTCTTTTGCGACAAAAATCAAATACAGCAGGTATTGCTGAATATTTTAAAAAATGGCGCGGAAGCCATGGTCGAAAACCAAACACCGAACCCCACTTTCAAAATAACAATCAGCAATACAGATAATGCCGCCACTATGAAGATTGCCAATAATGGCCCAATAATACCGACCGATAACAAGCGATATATTTTTGATCCATTTTATACTACGAAATCACCGGATAAGGGCACCGGATTGGGATTATCCATCGCTTACTTTATCATTGTGCAAAACCATGGAGGTGAAATATTTATTGAAGATACTGAACAAGGAACAGAATTTGTAATTAACCTACCAATTAATAAGGATTTACGATGAGGTCGTCGGGAAACATAGCACTTTTCTTTTTACATCTTCTATGTTTTTCTCCTCAGAAAAATCCGGAAAATACCAAAATTTTTATTATGGAATTAACGAACCAATCCCTTTGGATCAGGAAATTGGATTTTCCTAAGCGAAAACCAACAGCTCATCCAAATATGATTATTTGCAGCTATTCTAACCGAGGAGAATAGACCTTGTTTAAAAAAATTTTTCTAATTATTATAACAGTTTTGCTAGTTAAAATTACTGTTTCTGCTCAAGAACAGGAATATCTGCTGAAAGCTGCTTTTTTGGAAAAATTTTGCCGCTTTACAGAGTGGGAAAAGGGAACAATTGACCGGTCAGACTATTTTTACATTGCAGTCTACCAAACTGAGAATATTAGTGAAGTCTTAAGATCGGTATTTACAGACTTGCAAATAAAGGGAAAAGCAGTCAAGGTCATAGCGGTCGATGAGTTATCACAACTGGAAGTAAATCCTCACCTTATATTTATACCGAAAAATAAACCCTCAAAAATTGATAAAATTATAAAATATTCACAGGAAAATAATGTTCTTCTTGTGGGGGATGATGAAAATTATGGAAAATTGGGTGTTCACATCAGTTTTTATATTACCGATGAAGGGACATTGCATTTCATTATTAATCTGGAAAGCATTAAGGAATCACATCTGCGATTGAATTTAATGTTAATCGAGATTGCAAAAATAATTTAGATTGGTGCTCAATGAAAGAATTTAAAGACATCAGTATAAAGAATAAATTGATCAGTATTATTTTAGGCATAGTTACGTTGATGCTGATCATTGGATTTACTGTTCTGACCTATTTTTCAATTGATCTGCTTTCCTCAACCAAAACAGCAGAAGCAGAATCGCTGGCGAAAATAATTGGTGAATATTCTATTGCCGCCCTGTCATTTAAATATCCCGAACGGGGCAATGAAATTTTGAAAAAAATTGAAAATAATCCCAATGTAATCGCTTGTTTTGTCTACGATAATGACAAAAAACTTTTTGCATCCCATGCTAATCACACTCTGACGGATAAATCAATTCCCAATATCACGGCCGGAATGGAATTTGACTATTTTAAAAATGATCATTATCACCTTCTCCGGAAAATAACCTACAAAGGCAGGGAATACGGCTGGATTTACCTGATTATTGATTCTCACCTGTTTTCGACGACCCTGCTGATCATTTTTGTTTTTTCCCTGTTATTGATTGTCCTGATGTTCACCAGTTATTTGTTAGCCAGCCGCTTACAGCGGTTTATCTCCCAGCCGGTCATGGAGTTGGCGGAAACTGCCAGAGAAATCGGAGAATCGGGCAGATATTCAATACGCATTCAAAAAAATCAAAGTGATGAGATCGGACAATTATATGATGAATTCAATAAAATGTTATCGGTCATCGAAAATCGTGAAAAAGAAAAAAATACCGCCCAGGAAAGAGTAAGGCAAAATGAACGCTGGATCAATATGATTGTAAACAATCTTAATGATGCTGTAGTTGTCCAGGAAATCGATACCGGAAAAATTATTTATGTAAATGAGACAACCTCCAGACTTTATGGATATGGGATAAATGAATTGCTGCAATTAACCATTTCTGACCTGAGTACCAATGATACGGTTTTCAATCAAATTACCGTTATCCAAAAAATTAAAAAATGTCTCAGGGAAGGCCCGCAGGTTTTCCAGTGGCATGCCCGTAAAAAGGATGGCACGGAATTTTGGGTTGAAGTCAATATGCGCAAGGCCATTTTCAATAATACTGAGCGCATTATGATTGTTGTCCGTGATATTGAGGATCGTAAAAAGAAGCAGCAGGAGATCAATAATCTGCAGAAATATTTAATTGATATTATAGATTCAATGCCCTCCATTATAATCGGAACGGAT
>CAYTLS010000105.1:3021-6741 GCA_964438745.1 uncultured bacterium | reverse complement strand
AATGATTTTTAGTTGCGGCCCAGCGGCTTCCATCTCTTCTTTATCTATATTATCAGAAAGCAAGGAAGCAATGTCGTCAACTCCGGTTACTTTTTCTAATAACTCCTGCCGGCTTATATTTTTTGAAGACTCATTAATGATCAGTTCATCAGTGAAATTTCTAAGCCGATCAACACCACTGGGCAATATTTTACGCGTCATCAATATTTTCATCTTTTCCTCCAATTTAAAAAAATACCCATTTAATTTGGACCAAATGGGTAGTTAATTTATGCCTTGATTACTTGATGAATCACCTCACCATAAAAATTGATGGTTATTCAAAAAAAGAATTAATTGAAAATCTTTTTATAAGTTTTGCTATTATCCGAATCCAGGGCGATAATTTTTTCCTGCTGCTCTTTGTTACCATAGAGTTTTAACAAATCCGCCAGGTCTTCAGCATGGGCATCCAGAAAGAGATGAATATATCGATTGCGGTTATTTACTTTCAACTCCTCTTCCAGATAATAAAGGGCTTTATCAATGGTTTCCGGTATATTTTCCAGGTCGCCATTAGCCTCCTGATCGATAATTGACCAATAATAAAATTTATATTGCCGGAAAAACCGTAAGTCCAGATATTCATTCAAATTAGTCAGCCTTTCAGTCCAGCCGGCTGAATAATTGGACATTTGCGCGCGAGTGGCGATATTGCGCGCTCTTTCAAAGATCGACGTACCCCCCAGTGGTTCATATGTATCCAATTCGGCACCTATTATAAAATAAGCATAAAAATCCAAAATCGTTGCCAGTGACTGAATATCAGGCGTATGCATCAAAGCTTCGCTCTGAGAATAGTAAAATTTCAATTGTTTTTCAAATAATTGCAGATCATTGGTATGGGTAACCATAATCAATTGCCCGGAAAAACTTCGCTCTGATCCTGACAGTGACGCTTCCTGGATAAACATAGAAACCCGGATCGGCATGGCGATATTATAATTGTTATCAAACCATTCATAATCCTCCATATAATCTTTGATCTGCCTCTCCAGATATTCCAGGTCGGCCTTTTCCTGAGGCCTCAGGTTTTGTGATTCTATTTTGACTTCCACATCAATGAACTGTGCAAAACTGATTGTGACTGTTGTCAATAGAATAACTGCTACTTTATAAAATTTCATACTTCCTCCAAGCCGGGTATTTTTTTTGTTTTTTGTTTAGTAATTTATAAAACCTGTTGATAAAACAAAAATATTATGATAATGTTTCAATTGCAATACATGATTTAGGACAAAATATAATTTTAAATCTTTTCTTATTTTTAATAGATTATAACCTATAAAAACGGAGGAAGCATGAAAACCGGGTTCCATTCAATAGTTATTTCCTTTTTTGTATTCTGGCATTGTTTAATGGCAACAGAGCAGCCGCCCTCCTGGGTGAAAAATCCATTGCCAGGTATTTATGTCGGTGTCTCCCGAATCATGGACAGCGAACAAGAAGCCCGCAATGACGCGGTAAAAGATGCCAAACGCCAGATCATTGCCAACCTGGGTGGTTTGGTGGAAACGGAATTCGTCGACCGTCTGGTGGAGAGTAGTGAGGAAGGTAACTTTGCTTATACCGATTCCAAAGTAAAAATAATCGCCAAAACAATCCTTGCCATTGAAACCCAGGATTTCTTTGTTAAAGAAATTGTTGAAAAGAGCGGTTTTATGCAAAAGGAAACCAAATATCAGGCCTTTGCAAAAGTACATTTTTCCAAATCCAACCACGATCAGTTCCTTAGTGAACTGGTGGCGGAAACAAACGAAACAACAGCGCAAAAATTCCAGGAACTGCGCGAAATCGCCGAATCCGGTCAGGTTATCTATGCTCTAAGCGAACTGGAAAAATTACCAAAAGAATACCAAAAAGTCCTGACACTGACCGGGCTTTCGCCTACACAATTAAGCCGCCTGAAACAACTGGATCAGCGCATTGCTCTTTTTATTGGAAATATTCGCAATAATCTCTATATGGAAGCCGGTCAGCAAAAATATCTGACAAAAATCAATCGAAAAATTGATGCGCCGGTGACCATAACACTATTTTGGCAAAATATGGACAGACAGATCCCTTTGCAGGGAATTCCCGTAAGATGGGAAGAAAAACCGGAAATGATGGTCGCCAACGCGATCTCTATGACCAATGAAACAGGCCAGGCCATGTGCCGTATCAATAAAATTCTGTCTCCCAAACATTTTTATTTACAAGTGACCACAAATTTTCCCGATAGTTTAAACCTGCAACCTCTTAAACAACGGTTTTTGTTTATTCCCGACAACAAAATTTCCATTCATATAAGTGAAAAAATTAACCGGGACACGGAGCAGGATCCCTTTCTGGAAAATCTGCTGATTCAAAAGTTCAGTGAAAAGGAATTCAAGATCATTGACAATCAACTGATTTCAGACATCAAAAAGGTACCTGTTCCGAACATGACAGCAGCGGATTTTCAACAGTTACTAATGGATAGCGATATGGATTTCATAATATTGGGAACCGTAACGATTGATCGAACAAACGAGTACATGGAAGATATGCATTTCGCCTGGGCCAAGGCAGTGGTCAAACTCTATGACGTGTCTAACAATCAGATCATCGCCAGCATCATCCACGAGGCAAAAGGCGCCGGAAATTCTGACCGTGCCGCCGGTGTAAAAGCCATTCAAAAAGCCGGCGGGGAGATCAGCCAGCAACTCATTAACCAAATTCTAAATGAAGGAAATATTGACTAAATGAAAAAACCAGTCATTGGCATTACTATGGGCGATCCGGCCGGAATCGGGCCGGAAATACTCCTCAACGCATTAAAAAAGGAGGAAATCCGTGACATTTGCCATCCAATCGTCTTAGGCAACCATCATTTACTTGAAAAAGAATTAATAGACAATTCTCTGGACCTGGTTGAGATAAAAGATATTTCCCAGGCCCGTTTTACCGGGAACCGAATCAATATTTTAGATCCCTATCAAAAAGATTTTGGTTTGGAAATAAAGGGCAGAATATCAGCTGGTGCAGGTTCAGCTGCTTTCCAATATATTAAGAAGTCCATCGAACTGGCTATGTCCCAAAAAATCGACAGTGTAGTCACAGGCCCAATTCACAAGGAAGCCATCAAGGCCGCAAATCTGAAATTTATTGGCCATACAGAAATGTTTGCTCAATTAACCGATTCCCATGATCCATTGACAGTTTTTGAAGTTCATAATCTCCGCATTTTCTTTTTGAGCCGGCACTTATCTTTGCGGGAAAGCTGTGATCTGGTGACAAAAGAAAGAGTGCTGGATTATATCGAACGAAGTATGGAGGCTATAAAAAGTTTGGGATTAGGTACAGGGACCTTTGCTGTGGCCGGGCTGAATCCCCATTCCAGTGATAATGGATTATTTGGCAATGAAGAAAAGGAAGAGATCATTCCGGCCATAGAAGAGGCAAAATCCAGAGGAATGGATGTTATTGGGCCGATTGGCGCTGATTCCGTATTTCAGCTGGCCATGAAAAATGACTGGGACGGTGTTTTGTCCCTCTATCACGATCAGGGACATATTGCGGCCAAAACGCTGGATTTTGATCGTACCATATCACTGACCCTGGGATTGCCATTCCTGCGCACCTCAGTTGATCATGGCACCGCATTTGACATTGCCGGCAAAGGCTTTCGTGGTCCAGGAAAGCCCTGCCATCTGGGTG
>CAYTLS010000105.1:0-3011 GCA_964438745.1 uncultured bacterium | reverse complement strand
TGCATTTCATTCACCTTTAATGGAACCTGCCAGGAAAGAGCTGGAAGAAGCGATTAAAAAGGCGGTTAAGTATACAAAAAAATAAGCGGCCATATTTAATTGCTGATCATAGCAATCTTATTTTTGAAAACTATTTTTTGTTTTGTATCAACCCAGTTTCCCTGCAGGGAAATTCCTTTATTTATGCTCAATCATAGGGCTTCATTCCATTTCACCCGAGGTTATGCTATTTTTCACCGTTGGTGAAAAGAATTCAACCATTACCCAAGCGGAGAAACTCGCCTATCTATTTTATAAATAACATCTTGCGAATATTTTGATATTGCAGTTGTCCGCTTGTTCCATGACACTCTAATTTATAAAAATATATTCCGCTGGAATAACCAACGGCATTCCACTTAAGCTGATAGTAACCTTCCGGTTGATAGGCATCAACCAATTGACCGACCTCTTTGCCAAGCGCATTATAGACCGTCAATTTTACTAAACTTTTTTCCTTGAGTGAATATTGGATTGTAGTTGTCGGGTTGAATGGGTTGGGATAATTCCGTCCCAGGTGGAATTTTCCAGGCAGTCGATGATCATCAATGGCAGTAATAGAACCAACAGTAAAACTATCCGTTACCGAAGCTGTTATATTACCGGTCAGATCCTTTGCCAGTATGTACCAGAAATATTTTTTGTTGTTTTCCAGTGGCGTGGACATGACAAAATGTGTCGCATCGATGGAATCGGCTTCAAAAACAAGTGTATCAAATATTACATCGGCACCAATCCGTACCGCATACATGACCTCATCCCAGGGATCATTATCTGTAGATTCTTCCCATATAAAGGACAACACTTCGCTCAAACCGGCCGCATCACTGGCAGGAAATTTTAATGCAAAATCCGATGGCGCTTCCGCGATCATATCAACAGCAAAAGCTAAGGTATCATAAGGTATTGACATGCCGCTGGAATCATAAGCCGTTACAGTCCAGTAGTAAATGGCATTATCTGACAGTGAATCCGCTATAGGAAAAACAGTGGTATCATGGACATTATATGACTGTGTATTTTGAAGCAGCGCCGCAGAAGTCCCAATGGTTAATTGATAGTCCTGAAAAGAAGGGATTCCGGTAGCATTCCATTGGAAAATTGGCTGCAATGTATTCTGTCGACTGATTTGCACAGGACTTTTTAAATAGGCATCATCCACAATAACTGCTTTCGGTAATAGTAGCGTATCATTAAAATTTTCTGAGGATACGATTAACGAGACATCAAAAACACCGGCAGAATCATATGTATGGACAGGATTTTGTTCATCGGATTCATTTCCATCTCCAAAATTCCAATGCCAGTTGGTAATTTCTTCTGCTCCTTTTGAAAAATCTTTAAATGTTACGGATTCACCGATTTTCAAATTCCTTTTACTGATTGATAAATCAGGCTGCAGCCCGGTAAACTCCCCAAACAGTTTTATACAAGGATCACAAATTTCATCCAGACTGTTGTCCCAGTTTTCACCATCAAAGCTGGTCCAGAAAAACCCCTGTGAGATTACCGGATCTCTAACTCCTTCATACTTTCTTTCGATAGGAATGGGATAAAGCATTCCGGTTTCAGAAAGATCATAGGTGACTTTTACAAAAATATCATTTTTATCTTTGACCTCAATGACAGAATCCATAGCAACAGTATAGGCTCCTGTCAATTCAAGATTAACTCGCTGGCCACTGGTTAATAGCCCTGTTAGTTGACCATCAATAAAATCATCATAAATCTCAACATAGAGGTTACCTTGAGGAAAATAATTATAGGTCGATATCTGACTGAGCGTTTGATTCGATAACTCCGCTTTCATTAATACATAACCAACCGAATCAACTTCATTGCCCCAAAAATGACTAACCCCTGTTTCGTCCAGTCCGTAACTATAATTTGCAAATTTATAGTCCTTTCGTTCCGGCCAATAACATACTAAATTATTAATTGTTTTATCATAATAGGAGATGTAGAAACAACCCTCTTCACCAAATTCAGTACCCCAACTATTTTTTATCAACCATGCACCTTTTTTTTCGGCCTTGGTTCTTATTGTATCATTCCAACCTATTATTGTTACACCATGATTTTCGATTATATTTTCATCTCCATAATAAGTGGTATACCCATCAATAACAGTATAATTGCCACCACCAGAAATAAAACTATTATCATCATAATAAGTTGTTGCAAGGGCCCCATGGTTCATAAGATAGGTTTTCACGAGGTTAAAATAACCATTAAGTTCGTCATCATTATAATTACGCTGAGCCGGAAGTACCCGTACATTCCCCAGCCACTTAGTCGGACGAAACGCATCGGAATAATCATTATCCTCCTGATACGGATCATCAATTTCATAGACAGGACCTTTCCCATTCCGAAAATAACAGGTCGAGACATAATAATTTCCACTGGCACAGGGCCCCCATTCCCAACTATGTCGATTTTTTAGATTATTTTCTGATAAATCCACATTCTCATCATGATTTTTTAGCCAATTTGATTCAACAGATGCCATGGTGGCAAAAGCCCAGCAACTACCACAGATCCCCTGGTTTTTCACCGACGTCACATAATTGCTATCGCGTAAATCATAAGCCACAGGGAGATTTGCCGGTTTTGATAATGTATTTAATTGAAATTTAGGTATGGTGATGGGTGCCGGAATGACACCACCAGTGTTATCATTTGTTTTGTTTTTCATATATTCAATAAAATCGGGGTTGAGTGGTGACAGTTTACCCTGCGCAAAAATAAGTGAAGCCATAAATATTAGTAGAAAAAATTGCCGTTTCAAATTATTCTCCCTTCAATAAATCATTATAAGTACATAAGAAAGCAGTCATTCTAATGCATGACTGCTTTAAAAAAGCAAAGACTGTTCCTAAATAATCAAAAACAGTCTTGCGGTGTTTATTTTTTAATCAGGTGCTTATTTTACATAAAGCATTTTTTTCATTTTTGTAAAATCCCCGGCT
>CAYTLS010000104.1:4903-6750 GCA_964438745.1 uncultured bacterium | reverse complement strand
TTTTGATGACTTATGATATAGTTGATCAGGTTTTGAAATTCCACTCCGTCAATTCCGGTTTCAGCCTGCAAGTTTTGATAATTTAAGAGTTTGAAGCCCTGTTTTTTCAAAACTCTTTTTACAAGCCGCGTGTTGTGTGTTTCCCGGAAGGTTTCATATTTATTCAGTAAAAGCAAATCATCTTTCGGCACAAGAATTTTTTTGTCGCAAAATATATCTAACAATTCAGAACTGATCGCGGTATTTGAATTGAGTATTTTTAAAATTTCTGTTCTGGCAATGCCATTAAACAATGGGTTCGCTTTGATTCTGTTAGTAACCCGGCGCTTCAATTCTTTGAAATAATTGTTGGAGCAGAGATAATTATCTGAAAGCACAATACGGTTTTCCTTTTCCAGTTCCAATAAAACCGGGTGAAGGGTTGCAAGTGGTTTTGATAGTTTATAAACCAATTTTTCTTTGCTCAAAATTGAATAAATATCCAAAAAGGCAATGATATTTTGTTTGATATCCATTGCAGTTAATAATTTGTATTTTGCTATCCGGGAACGATTGTTTTTGCGAATTTTTGGCGGCGCTATATCCAGGACAGCACCGCCGCCCATTGTGGTTCTTGGGGAGAGCTTTCGAACAATGAATCTGTCACGGAATCCCACAGATATTGGTTGCTGAAAAACAAACTGGACGATGTGATGATCTGTATCGATGATTTTATCCTGACCGGGAATTCTGATTTTGGCGGTATATTCGGCAGTATTGATGTGAAATTTAACTGTTTCCCCATACTGAATAGTTTCAATCTTCGATAGTTTTGAAATGCTACAGGTGAGAATAGTTGTCGCTATGAATACATCTTTGTCAGATACGAATTGGCCGCGATAGAGCTTTTGCCGGTCGATTGATTGCAGATTCAGAGAACAGCGTTGGGGCGCGGATATGCAGATGACTGCTTTATGCCGGGTCTGAAGAGCGCGTACTGAAACTGGAATTTTTTCGGGATAAATGAGCAAATCCCGGTTACCGGAATCTAATTCGCCGGAAATAACCGTACCGGTAATAATCGTACCAAATCCTTTTAAGGTGAAAACCCTGTCAACTGGCATACGGAAAACATCCTGTTCAACATTATTCACACTATCTTCACACAAGGTCAATAAATAATTCTTTAATGTGCTAATTTGAGCGATATTGTTTTTGGAAATTTCAAATATTTTGCAATTATCTAAAAAAGTATTTTGAAAATATTCGCGTATTTCATTTTTACGAATTTCGATGAGTGATTGGTCCACTAAATCACATTTTGTCAGTGCAATAACCCCTTGATCAATGTCCAGTAACCGGAGAATTTCAAAATGCTCAAGGGTCTGCGGCATGATACCATCATCAGCAGCAATGACCAGCAAGGTATAATTAATAGTCGCGGCGCCGGCAACCATGTTTTTAATGAATTTTTCATGTCCGGGGACATCAATGAAAGCAATTCGATCATTGAGGAAAGCATATCCCAGATCGACAGTTAACCCGCGTTCTTTTTCTTCCTTTAATCGGTCGGTATCAGTACCGGTGAGATGTTTTATCAGGGTTGTTTTACCGTGATCAACATGGCCGGCAGTGCCAATGATAATTGATTTCATTTCGTCAGACCTTGTATTTAATTGTCATCTCTTTTGTTTATCTCAACTTTTATTAATATTCGGTTCAATAGAAGAGTTTACCCTGCAATAAGTATAAAAATATGTACAATGCCCGCTTAACGCCAATATCTTCCCTTCAGTCAAACACCGGATATTCTATAGGAAACTCCTGGGATTGCACGGAGCCAATTTTAAGAAAAAGACCTATAATAG
>CAYTLS010000104.1:0-4803 GCA_964438745.1 uncultured bacterium | reverse complement strand
GTTCCTGACAGCGGAAAAAGTTTTAATTCACTGGTTCTGATCATTCCTATCTCCCCGCTTTCCCATTTTAAATTTACGGTTAATATTACAGGGTTGAATTTAATAGAAAATTTGAAAGAAATTAAAATAGAATTGCTTCTATTTTGAATTAGAGCTTGAAAAATATATCTTGCACAGGAATCTGAATCAATCCACATAATAAAGGTATAGCTTTTGCTCTTTATATTGTCCTGAAATTTGAAAGGACAATATTAAGTGGAACAAACTCGCCATTCTTACAATTTTGATTTAAAAAATTCGGAAAAAAATTCCCTCCCTCCTATTTTTTCCCTTCTCAATGAGGATATTTATGGATAGTCAATTACATATTGTAATTGTGGATAACAGCGTGATGAACATCTACTATATTGAAAAAATTTTAAAAAAAGCCGGATATCAGGTATCTTCTGTCCAATCCGGAAGTGGCGCACTGCAGTATGTGGCCCGACATAGACCGGATTTGATTTTGCTGGATGTTATGATGCCGGATATGAATGGTTACGAGGTCTGTCATCATTTAAAAGAGAGCGAGTTCCATGGGATTCCGGTCATCTTCATGACAGCAAAAACCGATGAACAGTATATTAATGCCGGGTATAAAGTCGGCGGCGAAGATTACGTCAGGAAACCGATTCTGAAGCAGGAATTGCTTGCCAGGGTTAAGATAATTCTGGAGCGGTATCAACCAACAAAAGGGTACTCTGATAAGACTGTTGCACCGGAACAATTGATCAGTAAGCGAGACCGTGATCGAAACCTGCTCTTCAAAATTTTAAAATTAATGCCAAAAAATGACCCAATCGGTAAATTTTGCAAAAAAATAGTGGATACGATTGCGCATAATTATGGACTTGAAAATTTTGGTGTCTCTCTGGAATATGATAACAAAGCCTTTGAATCAAACTTATTTGATAAAAATCATAGTATTCTAGCCAGGAAATTTGAATTGAATACCGGTGTTCAAGTGGGTTTACAGATCAGCTGCAACAATGTTAGTAAGTCAAATATAAAAGAAATTGAGACCTTTACAAATCTGTTGATTGTCGAACTCAAACAAATATTCAACTATAAAGAGACAAGAAGAATAGAAAATGAAAATGAATACTTTATTAGTTCAGTACTAGATGGCCTGCCTGATGGCATTGTGGTATTGAACAATCGAAAACGGATTATTCTGTATAATCCGGCCTTTTGTAACCTGTTCAATCTGAATAAAAAAAAGTTGATTGGCACAGAGATTAATAAAATTATTGATCTTAATAAGCTCAAACTTATTGAAAAAGATATTTTTCATGAAATGAAACAAACAGGAAAAGTATATTTTGAATTGGAAAAAAAATATTATAAAGATCTTAGCGTAAACTGCTCAATTACCGGAGCGCCCTTAATCAAAAACCGTAAAAAAGATGGCTATCTTATGGGCTGCAAGGACATTTCCAAACGGGTGGAACTGGAAACTAAACTGATGTCAGTCAATAAAATGGAAGCAATCGGACAACTGGCTGCCGGTATTGCTCACGAGATCAATAGTCCGACACAATTTATACGTAACAATATTGAGTTTATTAATGAATCCACCCAAAGTTTAGTAGAATTTTCCAAAAAGATTAGTAAGCTTCTGACCGATAAAACCAATGACCTAAATCAATTTCAGAAAGAACTGACCGATGATATTGAAGAATTAGACCTGGATTTTATAAACGAGGAAGCAGCTGCCGCTGTCAAAGAATCGCTGGAGGGCATCGACCGTATCACAAAGATTGTGAACGCCATGCGAACATTTTCTCATCCCGGAAATGAAAATAAAAGCGATGTCGATATTAATGAAGTAATCAAAAAGGCTATCATTGTCTCCAGGAATGAGTGGAAGTATGACACGAAAATCGAAACTGATTTTCAATTGGATAGTCTGGTACCGGTCTATCGGGACAAACTTAGTCAGGCAATATTGAACCTGATCATCAATGCTGTACATGCTATTCAGGAACAAAAATTTGAAGAATTGGGAAAGATCAAAATTACAACATCACGAATCGATGAAAATACCGCAGAAATTAAAGTTGAGGATAATGGCTGTGGTATTAGTGATTCGATCCGGGAAAAAATATTTGATCCTTTTTTTACAACCAAGGATGTCGGGAAAGGAACCGGGCAGGGATTAGCTGTTATTTATAACATTATTGTTAAGAATCATGAGGGTAACGTTTTTTTTGATAGTATTGTTGGGAATGGCACTACTTTCTATATACAATTGCCGATCAATATTGATGGCGATGTGGAAAATTAACCCTTTGGCCTGGTCGTATTACGCAAGGTAGGAAATGAAACAAATGAGGAAATAAATGAATTCAATTAAAAATATTGTATTTGTGGATAATGAAAAAAAAGTTTTAAAGAGTTTAAAGCGGGTATTCTATCCCATGCGCAAAAAGTGGGCGGTTTCCCTTTTTAATTCCCCTCATGAAGCGCTTGAAGTGATCAGTAATGGTGGCGTTGATGTGGTCTTTACGGATTTAAAAATGCCGGGAATGAACGGGCTGGAATTATTACAAAAGGTAAAAAGTATTTCTCCTTCGACCTTAAGAATTTTATTGACCGGCCAGGCCGATGAAGAGGCTAATCAGAGATCTGTCAGTATCGTTCATCAATATTTACAGAAACCCTGCGAACTTGAAACAATCAAGGAAGTGATCACGCGGGCTGACCGGTTACAGTTGTTAATGGAAAATGATAACCTTTCACAGATAATTTCTCAGGTCGATTCTCTGCCCAGTTTGCCCATAATTTACAATGAGATCAAGGCCAAGATCGATCTGCCGGAAACGTCAGCCCATGAGATCGGAGAAATTGTCTCAAAGGATATCGCCATGAGCGCGAAAATGCTACAATTGGTAAACTCCTCATTTTTCGGTCTGCGTACCAAGATCACCAATCCAATTGACGCTGTTTTGATGGTGGGATTAAATACCGTAAAATCACTGGTTCTTTCCATCAAAATATTTAAAAAATTATCTGCCAATATTGATGAAAAGATTGCCAATGCCTTATGGAACCATAGTTTGACCGTGGGAACCAATAATAAAAAAATTGCGGAACATGAGGGAATCTCCAGAAAATTACAATACGATTATTTTTCGGCTGGAATGTTTCTGGACTTGGGAAAACTCTTTTTCCTGGCATATTTTCCGAGAGAATATAATCTGGTTCTCAAACTCAAAGAAGACAAAAACATATCAGAATTTAAGGCGGAAAAAGAAATTTTCGGCTCCACCAATCACCAGGTTGGCGCATATTTAATGTCGATCTGGGGACTACCCGGATCATTGGTTTTTCCCTGTGCTTTTAACCAGGAATATGAAACGCATATTGAAGACGAGTACAATGCAATTATGTCACTTTATTTCGCCAATTTATTTGCTTCTGAAAATTATGACCTGCCGGAAGAGTTTAACAAGATCAATAGCAAAAAATTGCAGGAGAAAGTTCTGGAATGGGAAAAAATATGCACTGAACAAATCACCGGTTTTGATTATGAATAAAAAAATATTGTTTGTGGATGATGATATTAATGTTCTGAATGGTTACAAACGGACCTACCGGAAAAAATATAACCTTACCACTGCGATCAGCGGCCAGGAAGGTCTCCGGCAATTGAAACAGGCCAAAGAAGATTTTGCAGTGATTATTTCTGACATGAAAATGCCGGCGATGAATGGTATTGAATTTCTGTCCAAAGTAAAGGATCTGGCTCCCGATTCCGTTCGAATTATCTTAACCGGTAATGCCGATCTGACACTGGCCAAAAATGCAGTTAATGACGGGAAAATATTTCAGATTCTCAAAAAACCCTGCAAACAGGATCGCTTTGTAAAAGTGGTTGAAGAAGCGATTGAATTGCATCGGATACTAAAATCCAAACAGACCTTATCAGAAAAAAATTTGTGTGAAAATAGTAGCCGGTTTATCAAAACAGACTGGCATTGTCAATCCCCAAAAATTTTCCCGGATAACCCGGTAAACGCAGACCACTGAACAATACCCCTTCCGATCAATTATCAATTACGAAAAATTGTCATCCATGCCAAACGCCGGCGACAGGCTCCCCGCATTCCGGGCAATTGCCATTGATCAGATTATTTTTATTTACGATATATCCACGACGCTGAATCAAAAGCTGTCCACAATCAGGACAGTAGGTATTATCGGTGGTCTTTTGCGCTATATTCCCCAGATAAACATGATTTATTCCAGCCTTTTTGGCAATCTGATATGCCCTTTCCAGAGTTTTTGAAGGTGTCGGTGGCAGATTTTTCATAAGATACTGGGGATGAAATCTGGAAAAATGAACCGGGACATCGCTATCAAGATTGCTTACGATCCATTGGCACAATCCATTGAGTTCATCAACAGAATCATTATACCGTGGAATGACTAAATTAACAATTTCCAGCCACACATTTTTTTCATGAATAGTTTCCATGGTTTGTAATACCGGATTAAGCCGCCCGCGAACAATATTCCGATAAAATTCCTCTGAGTAGCCTTTGAAATCTACTTTGATAGCTGAAATATAACGGCATAATTGCTGAAGTGGTTCAGGATTAATATAGCCATTGGTGATCATAACCGTATTAATATTATTTTTTTGGGCCAGTTTTGCGACATCCAGCATATATTCATAAAAAATAACCGGCTCGCTGTAAGTAAAGGCGATTATAGGGACATCATATTGATTAGCAGTTGCGATCAACTTTTCCGGTGAAT
>CAYTLS010000103.1:0-6778 GCA_964438745.1 uncultured bacterium | reverse complement strand
ATCCCCGCGCGGCTGCACAGCGCGCTACCCGCAGCGAGGTTTCGCCTGGCGCAGGTCTACTTGCAGATCGGTTTTCCGGGGAATGCGGAAAAAACCGCGGCGCAACTACTGAAGACAACCTCAAAATACCGGGATAGCGTGATAAGACTATTGGGGGAATATTATTTTGATCATTCCAATTTTTCCAAAGCGAAAGAGTGGTATCAAACTCTTTTGCTTGATTTTCCAAATTCCTTTTATATTGAAATCGCACGTCAAAGACTAAGAGAGATACGAGGAGACAAACTATAATATGAAAAAATATTTTCTAATACTGATACTGGTGGGCAATCTGTTTGGACAAAAGCTCCTCATCCCCATGGATCAGCCTCAAACCAATCATTTAAAAGCCTATGGCATTACTTACTGGGTTTTAAAGCAAGGATTACGGGTAGAATGGCTGCTCAATTTTCGGGGTGGCTCCTTTTTAATGGATAAGCATGAGGGTATTATCAATGAAATGCGACTACGGGGAGTCAGTTGGGAAGAGCCCTCACCCGGCCAGTTATCGCAAATATACGCGACGATTGATGATAATAATATGGATGTAATATTTTTAGAAAAAGCCGCGAAGATCGCTATTTATTCCCCGCCTAATCAGCAGCCCTGGGATGATGCTGTGACACTCGCATTGACTTACGCGGAAGTGGATTATGACATTGTCTGGGATCAGGAAGTTTTGGAAGGCAAGTTATCAGACTATGACTGGGTCCATTTGCATCATGAGGATTTTACCGGACAGTATGGTAAATTTTATCGCAATTACCGGCATCAGCCATGGTACAAAGAACAAAAAGCGGACTATGAAGCCCATGCAGCAGAAGCCGGCTACGCTTCAGTCTCAGCCCATAAGAAAGCCGTTTCCCGAGTGATAAAAAAATATGTTGACGATGGCGGGTTTTTATTTGCCATGTGTTCAGCGACTGATGCCCTGGATATTGCCCTGGCTGCTGAGGGAGTGGATATTGTGGCTTCGCCTTTTGACGGCGATCCTCCGGATCCGGATTATCAAAAGAAACTGGATTATTCCAAAACCCTGGCATTTACGGATTTTAAGCTATACACCAATCCCATGACTTATGAATTATCTGATATTGATTTTCCTCCTAGTCATATTCCCACTGCACCGGGAGCCATGAAAGATTATTTCACCCTCTTTGAGTTTTCTGCTAAATATGATCCGGTGCCAACCATGTTGACTCAGAATCATGTTTCCATCATTCCCGGGTTTATGGGACAAACCACAGGGTTTCACCGAAGTAAAATCAAACCCTCCGTCGTCATTATGGGAGAAGTGGAAGAAAAACCGCAGGTTAAATATTTACATGGCGTGGCGGGGAAAGGCAGCTTTACCTATTTAGCGGGTCATGATCCTGAGGATTATACGCATTATGTTGGTGATCCCAAAACGGAATTGGATTTGCATCGTCACTCCCCCGGATACCGCCTGATTTTAAATAATATTCTATTTCCATCAGCGAAGAAAAAACCACGAAAAACTTAACCTGAATTATTCATGAATTTTCAATTTTTTTAAAGGAAAGCGAATAAAATAAAAAGGTTATAAAAAAAAATAATAAAAAAAATGAATTGTAAAATTCATGGAATGATATTCAGGTTAATCCCGATAGTTTCCAAGGAAACGTATCGGCGCGAAGCGGGCATTATTCATATTTTTATGAATAATCCAGGTTAATTCATGAAATAAAAAAAGACGACAATTAAAATTGCCGCCTTTTTTTTATTACTCAATTATTCGTAATAAAGTTTAGAAACTCAGTGACAACTGTAATTCAAGTCCATGATGCTTGCCGGTATAATCATCTTCGTCCACATCATCGATATTGTTCAGGCCATAATAATAACTGCCACGAATGCCAAGAGTTTTGGAAATCCAGATATTGACACCGGCCAATGCGCCATAATCTATATTGACATCTTCATCGTCAATATCTTCTGTTTCAGATTCACTTTCATATTCAATTTTTGTTTCACCATTAAGAAATTTACCCACTTCTCCCCCAATGAAAAAATTTAGAGTACTTTCTGGCGGAAGAATTAAAAAAGCGGCGAATCCATTAACATAATTCATGGTCATGGAAATATCAATCCCATCTCCAGGATAGTCTTCAACCGTCATTCCCCGCTGAACATAATGGGCGCCCAACAGTAATTTTCCGAAAGGCTTTTCAATGCCGGCATCAATACCTAAAATTGGTTGCGGATTTAACTCTTCCTGCAAATCCTCATCGTTCCAAATGACATTACCAACATTCACGCCACCAAAAATTCTGACACTGTTTTGCGCGGAGACAACAACAGCTAAAGTTAACAAAACAAACAAAATACGTTTCATAGGTCCTCCTTTTAATAAAATTACCCTTAAATCCTAATGAAATATTTTAATCTTATATAATTTAGCATTATTATATTTCAGATAAAGTTTTTTTTCATGATCAAGAAAAATAATTTGAATTTCCACTGCCTGAATATTTATATTTTTACTAATCAATAAAGGAATGATATGAAGCAACCAAATAATCCTGATAAATTTAAAAAACATCTTGAAGAAACTCTTCAACATTCGGAATTTGCCTGGTGGGACTGGCATATTCCAAGCAATCAAATTAATTTTAATGATCTTAAAGTGAAATGGCTGGGATATGCCCCGGAAGATTTTAAAAATTCCGGTTACCAGGCATTTACGTCATTATTGCATCCCGATGACCATGACAAGGCTATGGATGCCATGAGAAAATACCTCAGTGGCGAAGAACCCCTTTATAAAGTAGATTACCGGATCAAAACCGCCGCCGGTGATTACAAATGGTACATAGATCGCGGTATTACCGTCAGTACTGATAAAAAGAATAATCCCATCCGGCTACGCGGTATCGTTTTGGATCTTGGGGCCCATTTTTCCCAGGATAAAATCAGTGGCCTGATGGTGCAGCTTTTGAGGCATGTTATCCCCCTTAATAAGAATGCTGACAATAATATAATTACCCTGTGCAGTAATTGTAAGAGATTAAAAATCAGTGATGACAATTTTATTGATTATAGAGGGGATTTGAATACCTTTTTGGATTTACGTGTATCCCATAGTATTTGTCCTGATTGTCTTCGCGCACTCTATCCGGAATATGCCGGGTCAGCGTCATTTACAATGGAATAGATAATTGGAAACCAGTCTAAGGTCTGTTGTATACTATCCTGATAAACTTCTTTTTGGGTAAAGTTATTTCCGCTTCCGGTATAATCGCGACAGTAAATATCCATAAACAGAAACATTTATAAGGATAACACTACATCCAAGAATAAGTTGCACAGTACGTGTCATTCCTTCGGGATAAATAACCGGCAGCAGATATTCTTCGATAAATCCGCCTGTCATTCCAGTATCACCGGCTTTTTGTCTAAAAAAATTCTCCAGGGGTGTAAGCGGACAATACCAGCCGCCAAACTCGATTAAAGCGCCCCAAATGGCGCAGGGAATATGAAACCAGAGGACTTTCGGCCATCGGACAGCCAAAAATCCGCCACCCACGACAAACAGTATAAAAGCGAAATGCAATAAGGCGACACTGTCAGCGGCAAAACTGTAAAACATCTACAAACCTTCCGGCAAAAAAAAATTAAATCCCGGGATTCTTTAAAAAATGCAGCGCCCGGGATTTATTATATTTAATTATCCTTTTTCATTACTTTAATGTGCAATTCTTCCAACTGTTTTTCTGAAATACCGGACGGCGCTTCATCCATCAGTGATGACGCGGAAGTGGTTTTTGGAAAAGCGATCACGTCGCGAATATTATCCATGCCAGCCAGTAACATCACAAGGCGGTCAAACCCCAGGGCAATACCACCATGAGGCGGTGTACCGTAACCTAAGGCATCCAGCAGAAACCCAAATTTATCACGGGCGGTTTTTTCATCGATTTTCAAGGCATTGAACATTTTCATTTGCATGTCATTGTCATGAATACGAATCGAACCGCCGCCGACTTCATAGCCATTGATCACCACATCATAAGCGCGGGCAATGGCCTTTTCCGGAGCACTTACCAATAAGGGCTTATCCGCTTCCCTGACAGAAGTAAATGGATGATGGGTCGCCATATAGCGGTCTTCTTCCTCATCCCATTCAAACAGTGGAAAGTCAGTGATCCAGGTGGGTTTATAGTCATTTTCTGCGATAAGATCCAGGGTTTTAGCGACATTCAGCCGTACCGCTCCCAGCGTTTTATAGGTGACTTTTTCATCATCGGCGACGAAGAACAGGATGTCTCCCGGTTTTGCTGAGAATTCTTCAATCAGCTGATCTCTGAGCGGATTGATAAACTTTGCAATTCCTTTGTCAAAACCATCTTCTGTAACTTTTGCATAGGCTAACCCTTTTGCACCGTATTTTTTAGCAAATTCTGTCAACAGATCAATTTGTTTGCGGGAATAAAAGTCTGCGCCGGGTACACATATACCGGCCACTTTGTCGCTGTTCTTAACAACCGATGTAAAGACCTTGAAATCAGAGTCTTTCACAATATCATTGATCGTGTGAATTTCATAACCAAAACGCAGATCCGGTTTATCAGAGCCATATTGGGTAATCGCGTCATGATAGGTCATTCGGGGAAATTGTTGCGGCAACTCAACATCGATAACTTGACGGAATACTTTTCTCAACATATTTTCCGTGTGAGTAAAGATATCCTCTTCATCGATAAAGGACATCTCGACATCGATCTGGGTAAATTCCGGCTGGCGGTCTGCCCGCAGATCTTCATCACGAAAGCATTTGACGATCTGAAAGTAACGATCAAACCCGGAAATCATCAGCAACTGTTTGTAGGTCTGTGGTGACTGCGGAAGGGCATAAAATTTTCCGTGATGGATACGGCTGGGCACAACAAAATCCCGGGCCCCTTCCGGTGTTGATTTCATGAGTACCGGCGTTTCGATTTCAAAAAAATCATTATCAGTGTAATAATCACGAACCACCTGGGCAGCCTGATGTCTGATTGCTAAGGTTTTTTGTAATTCTTTGGTGCGTAATTCCAGGTATCTGTATTTTAAACGGGTTTCTTCATAAGCGGATTCACGATCCGAGACCATAAAAGGCAGCGCGGCCGATTTGTTAAGCAATTCCAGGTCACTGGCCAGCACTTCAATATCACCGGTTTTCATTTCTTTATTTTGCATATCACCGGGACGTCTGCGGACAAAGCCCCTGACTGCGATGACATCTTCATAACTTAATTTTTTTGATAGATTAATAACATCCTGACTATTTTCTTCAGGGTCAAATACAATTTGTGTTATGCCATAGCGATCCCGAAGATCGATAAAAATTAATCCTCCCAGATTTCGGCGGCGATTTACCCAGCCATTGAGTACAACTTCCTGCTGATCATTTTCGGCGCGTAACTCGCCGCAAGTGACGGTTCTTTTCAACATAAACAATTATCCTTATAGTTTATTCTTTTATTTCTCCGGCTTTTTTCAAAGCATATTTTGTTAAAATCGGCCCAATCAATTCAAAAAAGATACAGGTGACAGTAATTGTTGTCAAAATAATGGCACCAATCTGGTCACCAACAGTAAATCCGGTAGCCTGATCCACAATAGGTCCAAGACCATGGAAATCCTTTTTAACGATCAGGGCGAGACCAATCGCAACGCCAGCCTGTGACAGAATACCAAGCCCCAGATATTTTTTTATATTTTCTTCCACTCTCCCCAGTTGAGCGCCAAGCCTGGAACCGGCGATCAGGCCAATGGTTCTGCCAAAAGCATAAACAAGCCCAATCAAACCTAAATTCGCCAATGCATTAATATGGAGATTAGAACCTGCTAATGTAAAAAACATAATAAAGAGCAAGGGCATGAATACCGGCAAATTTTCATTGATTTTATGGATCAACGAATGACGCTGTGTATTGACAATGATGATCCCGGTTACCATGTTGGTAAAGATAATAGAGAGATGAAATATTTTGCACAAACCCGCTGAAATAAAAACAAATCCAATGATCATAATTAAAATATCGCTGACCTGTTTTAACCGGGCCGTGATAAAGGAGAAAAGGATGGCAATAATGGCTCCGAAAAGAATACTAAAGAGAATTTCCCGGAAGGGATGCCAGAGCATCATCCAAAAATGGCCTGATATCTCACCAGTCTGGGCCAATAGCATGTTTTTGGCAATTGCAGCTGCGAACCCAAAAATGATAATTCCCAGACCGTCATCGAAGCCGACTACTGTGTATAAAGCCTTTGTCAGAGAGCCCCGTGCTTTGTATTCCTGAATAACAGCGACAGTTCCGGCCGGCGCACTGGCAGGGGCAATAGCCCCGAAAATTATTGCCAGCGGCAGATTTCCGGTCAGCAGATAAATACCAATAAATACCGCCAGAAAAGCAGCAAAAGATTCCAGCAAAATGATATAAACCATTCCCCGGCCAAATTTCTTTAAGGTGGAGAATTTTAATTCCAGTCCAATACTGAAAGCGACAAAGCTGAGCGCAATGTCAGTGATAAACCCCAATTGATGCTGTAAATTTTCCGATACAAAATTAAATAAGGAAGGGCCGATGATAACCCCAAAAACCATGTAGCCGATTATCGTCGGGAGTTTGATAAACTTCATGTTTTTGCCGAGAAGATGACCCATAATAATAATACTTCCCAGCAGCAATAATACCGGCAGGTCTAAATGTTCCATCATTAGTTCTAGACCTCT
>CAYTLS010000102.1:0-6801 GCA_964438745.1 uncultured bacterium | reverse complement strand
GTGACCATCGCAATTGTCATTATAATTGAAGTTATAGCCGTGATAAATCGGGCCAGTTGCCCTTCTTTATCATTACCAAACCGGAATTCCATCCATTCCGCCAGGGTCATCACATTGGCCCGCCGACTCCATTTTCCGATGAAGATCATTAGAAATGCCATGATAAGAGTAACACCACCGCGAATTTCAATATAAAATCCACGGGCACCTATGGCATAAACCAGCGCCACTATTATCATTGTACCACTCATGTCAAGGTTGGAGGACATTCCCGAGGCTCCCAGGGCCCACCAGGGTAATTGTCTGTTTCCCAGGAAATAAGAATCAATATTTTCCGAGGCCTTTCGCTGGAACCACATGCCAACGATTACCATTGCTGTTAGATAGATACCGACTATTGTAAAATCAATTGCGCCCATCAGGTTCCCCTATTTTTTAAAATCCGGGGCAAAGGTTAATCCTTCGCCCCGGTAAAAAGAGTAATTTATTTCAATAAAACCATTTTTTTCATGTTGGTGTATTTATCATCTACCTGTAGTTTGTAGAAATAAATACCGGAACTGACGCGACTACCATTGATATCGCGCGCATTCCATGTGTAATTGTATACACCGGCATTCATGTTGGTGTAAGACATTTCCTGAACTTTCTGCCCCATCATGTTATAGATCGTCAACTTAACATTTTTCGCAGCTTTGACACTGAATTTAATGTTGGTTGTCGGGTTGAATGGGTTAGGATAGTTCTGATTCAGTTCATACTTATCAGCAGTTTCAACCACATTGTCGATGGCAGTTTTTGGTGCGGCTGCATCGAAATCCCAGAGGGAATAGAAAATCGGGTTGATACTTCCCCACTGTGAGTGAATGGTTGCTGTGGGCTGAGAATCATCGATGTTTTCAATATGGTTCAGACCATAGCCACTTTCGTTATCACCACCGCCAATACCGAATTTGAATTCCTGGCCGATAGTATTATTCGAGCTGTCAGGGCCATAGCTGAACAGGACAGTATAAACCGTATCTCCGGCAGTTACATCGCCATGAGTACCATCGTCCCATAGCTGTTTTTCTTCAGCATTAGAAAGATCAGTTCCCCAGCCTGTCCATCCACCGGAAGCAGGACCATTAATATATACGCCGCCTTCATCAATCTGTGAAACTTCAGAAATATGTAAACTTCCCTGAATATCAGTCAAGGTTACGCCATTCACGACATGATGATAGGCTGGTCTTAAGTCAAGTGTAAAAGTAACGTCAACATTCTGAGAAACAGTATTTGTATTTCTGAAAACCGGCATTCTGCGGGAATCCGTCTGACTGTCGATATTATCAACAATCATCTGAGCATCAGCATCGATTGTGACCAGACGTCGTTCCGCTTCGGAAGCATTGCCACCGTCATAATCAAAATTGAAATAAGTTTCACGAACTTCACCGGTAGCAACACCAGGAATTTTGTAATACTGATAATATACGCCTTCCCCAAGGCCACCAATGATCAAAGAGTCAATGGTTGCCTGATAGGTAAAACCACCAAGACCGACTTTTTGCATACCGGATTCGACATACTGCGCGGAATTGAAATAACCAACTCTGACACAGAGCGAGTCACCGTCGCCAAGACTGAATCCATTATTATTGATCGCCCTTGTTAGGTCTGTTTTAAATGTTACGGAAACTGTGTCGCCGGTAACCGCAGAAGGCGGTGCGTCATTCCACCATTTCCAGGCAATGGTTGTATCGCCGTTAACAACTGTTCCTCTGTTTTCATTGTCCGGGAACATACCATGACCACGGACATTTTCAGACTGGTCCCATGACCCGAGAGTATATCTGTACATTGTACCGGCATAAGCAGTGTCTAACGGCAGCAGGTAATTATAATACATGCTTTCGCCTTCTCTGGTCAATTCATATTGGTCCGGTACCCACATATTGTCAGCGCCGTCTGGTCCCGGAAAAGCACCAACGATGTAAACACTGCTGGCTTCGGGATCAAAACCGTTCAAAGCGCCCATGTTGACACGGAAAAGCACTTCATGTTTTTCTTCGTTTTCAAAAGGGGTGAATCCCTGCTGACGACCAACAAATGCCAGATCTAAAACAGTGTCTTCGGCCGGGATTGTAAAAGTTCTGTTATCAACAGCTGTAGCGCCCGGCGCGTCATTTTCCCAATAAGAGGTTGTGTCGCCGGTGATATAATCGACAATTCCGGCACCAAACTTAAACTGGACTTCTCCACCGACAGAACTGTCCGGGAATGTAAAGGTTTTTTCCCAGTAGTCACCGCCGACATTTTCCATAAAATCAACTTCCGCGCTCCAGTCACCATCCTGATAGGACGCCGGATCGCCCACATTCACAGTTCCGCGAATGTCAACATAACCCAGGGTATCTGTAACGCCCTGAATCATACTTGAGTTTGCTCTAAAAGTTACATTAACATCTGCTAATGCAATTGTTGCTAACATAGCAACGGTTAAGATGAGTATCAATTTCTTACTCATTTCTTTCCTCCTTCTTTGTGTTAAAAGAAAATTCCTAATCCAAAAGTTTGAACATTATTAAAATATTCAAATTCCTGGTAACTGTAATCCAGGGATATTCCCAGATTATTGACTCGATATTTTAACCCGCCACCCAGGGTCAGGCCTTCCTGGCTTTTTTCATAACCAATCGCTTTGTATCCTGCGCGTAATGCAAATTGATCGAAAAATTCCCATTCCAGTCCGACATTCAGTTGCTCTTCATTATCGGAAGGAACAAAAGCATCGGTGGCTAAAGTAATTTCGCTTATTTGACCAAGATTCCGGGTATAGGCAAGGCCAATTCTAAAAAAGAGTGGCAGCGCCCAGGCTTCGGTTTTCATCTTGGCGGTCAGGGTTTCATTGTTTCCCAGGGCATCAGGATCAAGATCAATTTTTTGATAGAGATCGGATCCGTCAAACTGCATATCGGTTCCATAATTGGATATGCTCATGCCAATCCGTAATCCTTCCACCTGGGTACGAAACAACAGACCGACATCCACGGCAATCGACTGCGCCGATTCATGCCAGATTTTAGACTGAATGTACTTGACAGTTCCACCCAGGGAGAATCGGTCGGTCAGTAAGCGCGCATAACTGACACTCATGGCCATATCACTGGCGGACCATAATTCGCCGGTTCCAGTCTGTTCGGTGGCAGTGGTTACTTTTTCTTCACCATAATCCAGGTTGTAATAGCTAAATCCAAAAGTATTGGCAGGACCAACTTTCATGACGGCACTGAAAAAATTGATCTTGGTATCAATAAACCAATCCATATTGGAAAAATTGATCTCGTTTTGTGGTAATTGTGCAATCGCGCCGGGATTCCAGTAGATGGAAGAGGCATCACTGGCAGTCGCCACTGTCGCACTCCCCAGAGCCAAAGCCCGCGGCCCGGCACCAATTCCCAGAAAAGCAGCGGAATTGATACCTACTTTTGTTTGTGCCTGCACCGATCCTGTCATCAGGATCAGCAAAAGAATTATGGTAATAATCGATGTAATGGTTTGTTTTTTCATCATACTTAATTCTATCTTTTATTTAATAATTGCTAGTTTACCACGTTTCATACCATTGTTCGGTGTTTCTATAACATAGAAATAAACACCCGGTGCAACGTCCAGATTTTCAAAAGTTTTCAGGTTCCAGGTCACCAGACTGGTTTCAATGGATTCTTCCGCATGAATTGTCCTGACTTTATTGCCCCGGGCCGTAAAAATGTGAATCTTTGAGCCGTAAGGCACATTGCTGAAGAAGATGCGACGTTCACCACGACCACTGGTTTTACCCGGTGGCAGGGGCGGCTCAAGAATGTTGGCCACCAAATAAGGATTGGGATAGACATGAATGTCATCCAGTTCCTCTTTCACTTTTTCTTCGGCAATTTCCGGTACATCAGGCTGGAAGTAAAAAATATCACCGGTACGGAAGGCTTTCTGAGTATTCAATTCCAGTTTATCACCAGCGCCCAAATCAAAGACCGAATCCGGATAAACCGTAGAATTTTTAAAAATTATCTGCCATGTCATGAAGTAATTTCCCTTATTGTCCCGGTCAAAAAAGAAGAGCTGATCGGATTTGGAAACGACATTGTTCATATCATTATCGGAGAAATACAGTTCCGGCTGATAATTTTCGGATTCATTGCGGACGATAAAATTCACCGGTTTATCATAGGTTCCGGTCAGAAAATCACCACCAAAATAATCAACCAGAAATTCTTTGTTATTAGTGGTATCCACGATTTCATCGAAAAATTCAATTGAATAATCCGCCGGATATTTGACCGGTGTGCGGGTACCATTCAACTCAAAAGGTGTCGTCCCAAAATCGATATCATATCCCCCTTCAAAATTCCATCCGGTCAGGGAGTCAATAATGCCAATATTCCAGACATTATCAAAGATTAACTGCATTCCGTCAAAAATATCACTGTCTTTGGCTTCATCGACAAAGGGAGAGCCTTTGATGTAGGGTGATTTATAGATCGGATAATATTGAAATTCGAACCTGAGTGAATCAGTGTTAAACACACCTGTTCTTTTAGACTTTATAAATCCGGTATTTGTACGAATGACATAATCAGCGGTATCAATAGTATTGCCGTTGACATCCATTAGTTCATAAGAATCCGGCTTAATGTTTTTATATCCGATAGGTGTGTAAATAGTATCATTGTGTTTGAAAGTAACTTCATAAAAATTGCTATCCAGCACCGAATAACTGGTGGTCAACCGGGTTAATTCCTGGGGGTCTCTGAACTCAAAATTGTCCTCGCCGATATCCGGTTCACCATTACCATTTTCATCATCGGAAATTGTCCAGTCATTGTCATTATCAACGCCATCAGTGGCCTCATCATTGAAAACAACTTTGTAGACGTGATTTTTCAATGCTGCCGGATCAATGATCTCGACATGGATATCGCCGGAACCAATTTTGTTATCACTGTGTAATTTAATTTCTCCCTCTGAGGAGGTATATCCCGGTGCTTTCGGTGCCGGCGTGATAACAATAGTATTAATATCGGTTGATATATCACCGGTGGTTGAGACACTGATTTTCTTGGTGTTTTCCGATGGAAAAATATTCCGTTCGGAATCACCACGGTCATAAGCGACGACAGCGTAATAATAGGTACGGCCGTTGATCACATCTTCATCCCGGTAAGTATGTTGTAAGCCGGTATCATCACCAAGATGATAGCCGAACCCGCCGGTTTCCGCCAACAGTTCTTCAGAAGGGTAGAACTGGCCGTTAATGCCATTATCCAGGTCGAATTGGGCCAGGGCCTTAAATCCCTGTACTGTTCCGCGGGAATCCGTAACCACCCGGGCATCGTTAAAATTCGGATCAGTGGCTTTGTAAATTTTGTAGCCTTCAAAATCCTTGATATTCAGCACCGGATCGATGGATTCTTCCGCCAGTCGGTTCCAGTATAATTCCACATACCCATCACCTGCTGTTGCTTTGACAATCGGCTTCAGCGGCGCAGTTGGAAAATTGTATTCATTATCATAAATATCTTTCACCGTATTTAGGTTGCGTAGCAGGTCGTTCTGGTCTATTCCATACAGCAAGCCGATAGAAAACCGCTCCACTTGTCCGGCGCGCAGGGGAAAATATCCGGAACTGTAAATAAAATCACCATCTTCACCACCGATTGGACGTCCGTTCTGAATCGAAGAAGGCACGTCAAAATATCCCGGCGCCATCATTTCCCAAAGTTCTTCATCATTGCGCATGGGAAAATCACCGGCCGGTGCAAAATAATTAAAAGCCGTCAAACCAATCTGGTCCGATTCATCGGGATCAGTTTTGTCAAATTTCGGTTCGCCGGGATCAGGTTGTCCGTTTCCTTCAGTTCCGTCCGGGTCAGCGGTATTAGCAACACCATCTGAACCCACATCATGAAAGCGCGGGTCCCAGTCTCCATCATTGTCAATACCATCATCTCTTTTTTCATCAATCATCGGGTCATCCAGGCCAATACCGCCAACATAGTCGATATAATTGGTTGGGTTGATAATATCAAACAGAATATTACCATCCTGATCTTTTCTGATCTGACGATAGTGGAGGTAATAGTTTTCATCGATCAATCCATCAAAGTCATTGTCAATACCATCATTGGCATTGGGATTCATAACCATCAGGGTCGGATCATTAGGACCGGGAACTTCATTGCCTTCGGGCTCGATAATATCACCGGCAGCCAGTTCCATCGTAAAACCGCCACGGGTTGTTACCGTTTGTTTGGAATTGGTAATAGTAACCAGGGAACGATTATAATCATCATCAATCACGACAATCTGATCGCCATCGGAAAGGGTTCTTTCAATAAAATCTTCAGGCCCGAAAACAGGCGCCACGCTTTGTCCGTTGGCATCGCGGTCATTGTCAATGCCGTCAAAAGGATTGCCCGGAGATTCCAGAAACGCATAACCAACCATGCCGACATCTGTGCCAACCCAATTGGGATTGGCGGCGGCGCTGTTGTCAAAATCACCGGAATAGGTCAGATCCCGTTCCACATCGAAGAAAGACCAGTCATCATTGTATTCGCCAAAATCTTCTGTCGAGGTTACACCGACATAGGTTCCCACCAAACTACCGAAGGTTACTTTATCATAATTGGTGGTACCTTTGTTTTCTACTTCATAAAGCCAAAAAATCACATCCTGAGCCAGAAACTGCGCCCATTGCAAGCCGCGGACCCGGACTTCCAGGCCAAGACCGTTACGGGTCGGATCATTGGCGTCAGGTTT
>CAYTLS010000101.1:0-6809 GCA_964438745.1 uncultured bacterium | reverse complement strand
TGACAGGAAATCCGATTATCTGCCAGGTATTGTTGCGCTTTTTCAATATTACTTTTCGGGGCTTCCATTTCCAGAAATAGAGTCCCCTCTTCACCGGCATTGATTCGGGCTTTGATAATATTGATTTTTATGTCAAATTGTTTGACCAGATTATACGTGATCGGTTCATTGGTTTCATCGGAAGGGAAAGTCAGTACGTATCGTTTCTTCATTATTTCACCCCCTGCACATTTAAGGATTTTAAGGATGTGTTGTCAGGAAAAAGTTGGACCGGTTCTGTAAGCAGGAATTGATTATTAGTAATTTTTTCTTTCAAAATATCAGCAATTTGCCGGGCTTTGTACAAACTGGACATGGGTGCTGTCCGAATTTTTTTATTTCGAAATTCCACAATTCCCGACTGCAGTAGCTCATAATTGGTGGTTCCAATCTGTGGATGACCAAGGATTCCGTAATCACAGATCACTGTTTCGATCTCGCGGTTTTTAATGGATACCCGGTTGGCAATATCTGCATCCAGCACCGGAATCGGTATTCCCATGCCAATGAACATGCTGATACCATATTTTTCAAAGTAAGCGGCTTTGAGAAATTCCGCTGACATCTGCTTCAAATCACCGGTGACGGCTATGGTGGCCGCATTTCCCACGGGGATTCCCTTATCATTTTTGGGAACACTGCGGTTGAACTGAGTACCATACCAGCTGACATAGCCTTCCGCACCACAGAGGAATATTCGGGATCCGATTCCGATGGTACGAAAGTCAGGATCATTGAGTAGAGGACTTAGTTCACCGGAAGTGGAATAATTGATATTCCCTAACTTCGGCAGCAAATTTCCCATGTAAGTATAGATAATTTTATTGGTGGTATTGGTCGCCGCCGGGTAATTCTGATACGCATTCCGTGGGTTGTAGAGATAAAATTCATTGATATTATTTTTATTGATTGTGGTTTTAACGTAGGTGCCGGGATAACAATCCGTCCCTTTGGCTTTGGCTTCCAGTACCACATCTCTACCTTTAAGTAAATCCTCAATCACATGGGCGCCGCCGTAGGTGGGATCGCTTTCCGATTCGGCAGTCGCACCGACATAGGTATCCACCGCCGCCAAACCGCCGTAAGCCGGCACATTATTTAGCTTAATCTCTTCCATGCGGGTGGGTGGGTCGGCATGTCCGAAATTCATAAAAGCTCCTGAGGAGCACATGGCGCCAAAGGTGGCTGTTGTTACCACATCCACTGTTTTGGCAATTTCTTCAGCCGGTGTATTTTCTGACATTTGGGATACTTCCTCGGCTGTCAGGACGATCGCTTTTCCCTGCTTTATCTTTTCATTAATTTCTGCGACAGTTTTTTTAATTTTCATGGTTTACTCTTTCAATCTTACTGGAATTCATTTAGACAATTATGCCTGTAAAGTTTTTCTCCATCACACATTTCATAATATAATCAAGTTTTCCGGCCCGATAGATTTGATGGAAAAGCAGGATGCTTGTCCTGCAACTGTTTATTCAAAAAATGCTCTATGAATGGCTCTCACAGCCCGGATTTTATGTTCCTTTTTAATAATGAAATAGGTCGCCACACTGGAGGCGCCGGAGCATATTATATTTACATTGATTTTCTCTTCCGACAAAGCGCCGAACATACAGGCCGCAATTCCATGATTGTCAGCCAGGCCTTTGCCCACTGCCGCCACCAGGGTCACATCATCGCTCAATATAATTTCGTTAACGGCTTTTAAACCCAGGCTTCTGGCATGATCATAGGCTTTTAGCAGATCGTTTTTATCCAGCAGAAAATTGATCGATGTCTGAGCTGTCAGCACTGTTTTGATATTGATCTTTTCCCGGTCAAAATCACCGGTCACTTTTGCCAGTATGCCGGGCTTAATACCCACACCCGGCCCTTCCAGACGAAGCACGCCGAAATCATCGCTGGTGGTGACGCTCTTGATGACTTTTTTCGACACATCACTTTCATGATCAATGATGGAGTGCGGTGTGATTCCTTTTCCAATTTCATTAATATTAAATATGCGAATGGGAATATTATCGAACATCAGCGGTTCAATGGTGCGCGGATGCAAAATTTTCGCGCCGAAGTAGGCCAGTTCCGCCGCTTCCGTATAATCCAGCCGTTTGATTTCTATGGGATGATCGACAATTTTCGGGTCAGCACTGAGAAACCCTTTGACATCTTTCCAGATATCGAGAGATTTGGCATTGATACATTTGGCAATGGAAGCCGCCGAGTAATCACTACCGCCACGGCCCAGCAAGGTCACTTTTTTATCCGCAGAGATACCATAAAAACCCGGTACAATGTAGATTTTATCTGCCGCCAGATTCGCTTTTACTTTTTCATGAGAGCGATCAAAATCCACCGTGGCATTGCCGAACTCACCATCGGTATACAGGCCAATTTCCTCGGGTAATTTTTCTTCGCAGTCAACACCATTGTCCTGTAAAACAGAGGTCAGAATAAGACTGCTTAGCCGTTCGCCATAACTCAGTACTAGGTCTTCCAGAAACAATGGGATGTCGCCGATATAGTGCATCCCCAGCAGGTAGCGTTCCAGTTGACCGAGACGTTGAGTAGTTTTTTCAAACACTTCATTTTGTAATAATTCTGTCCGGATCAGGTCTTCAATGATCTCTTTTTTCATGTTTGATAATGACTCGGTCAGCCCTTTTATTTTACCGGCATCGGACAAAATCTCCGACAGATGATCTGTCAGCAGATTGGTTATACCATAAAATGCTGATACCACGATCACCAGCGGACGATTATATTCCTTTACCCGGCGAATAATATTCCTCATGCCCTGTTTGTCACGAAGATTGGAGCCGCCAAATTTAACAACGACTTTTCTCATCCGGGTAACAGTCCTTTTTTATAGATCAATTCAGCATTTAATACAGCAGCACCGGCAGCACCACGGATGGTATTGTGGGAAAGTGCGATAAATTTAAAATCCAGAACCGGGCATTCCTGTAGCCGGCCGACACTAACAACCATACCTTTGTCAATATTACGGTGCAATTTTGGTTGCGGCAGACTTTCTTCTTCGAAATAAACTATCGGCAGTTTCGGCGCCATGGGCAAATCCAACACCTGCGGTTCGCCCCTGAATTCCGCCCAGCATTTTTTTATATCCTCAACCGTGGCCCTGGATTTCAACTTAATAGAGAGGGCTTCCAAATGGCCATCTATAACCGGTACGCGGTTACACTGAGCACTAAAAATAATATCGGCTGCGTTGACTTTTCCATCTTTCATTGTTCCAAGGATCTTTAAGGGTTCAGTCTGCATCTTACCCTCTTCATTACCAATATACGGGACGACATTGTCAATAATATCCAGTGATGATACTCCGGGATAACCGGCGCCTGACAAGGCTTGCATAGTCACCACATGAACCGCTTCGATACCAAATTTATCATGGATCGGCTTCAGCGGGAGTGACATGCCGATGGTGGAACAATTGGGATTTGTGATAATAAATCCTTTCCCGTATTTTTGTTCTTTGATCAGGTCAAGATGATCCGCATTGACCTCGGGAATCATCAGCGGAACGTCAGGATCAAACCGATGATTGCGGGAATTGGAAATCACGGCATAGCCAGCTTTGGCGAAATCTGCTTCAATCTCTCCGGCAACATTGGCGTCCAACCCTGAAAATACAATTTGGCAATCCAGGTTTGGCCTGCACTCTTTCACCGTCATAGCTGCGATATCCTTTGGAATCGGCGTTTGCATAAACCAATTAACAGCATCTTTGTACAGCTTACCGGCTGACCGCTTTGACGCGGCAACTTCTGATATTTCGAACCACGGATGATTTTCCAGCACCTGAATGAATTTCTGGCCAACACTTCCGGTTGCTCCCAAAATTCCAACTTTGATTTTCATTGTCAACTCCTGCTAATTGATTGGTTTTCGGTTGTTTTGTTTATAATATTTTAATTTTTTATTCCCTTTTGATATCATTAAAAGCAGTTTGATTTTAATGAACAAAAAATTAACAATACCGATGGAAAATAAAAACTGATAATTAGATATTCTACAAATAGTTGTAAGATTGATAAAAATTTGTTAAAACTCGCGCTTCGTCCAATAAAACCAGGATTATTCTAATATATTCTAAATTTTCTGTATTCATCAGACTCCTCAGAAACTGTTATCATACATTTTTAATTACTAAAATTCCGAATTTGGCCCTCTTGCGGCAGCAATGACCTTAACCTGAATTATTCATGAATTTTAAAATTCTTCAAGCAAAGCGAATAAAATTAACAATTTAGATAATAAACAATAAAAATATAATTTGAAAAATTCATGGAACATCCGGTCTCTGACGGATAGAATGATATTCAGGTTAATCCCGATAGTTTCCACTGGAACATCCGGCATTTGACGGATGGAACATTCGGCTCCTGACGAAAGGAAACGTATCGGCGCGAAGCGGGCATTGTTCATATTTCTATGAATAATGCCGGCTACCCCTAGTGGCTGTCCATTTTCGAATAATAATTAATTAAAGATAAAGCCTTGATAAATCGTTGCTTGTTACTCATTCAAATTGTAAATTTTCTGGTTTATATATGATAATTTTTAACAAAAGGAATTCTATGATAAAAAGTATGACCGGCCATGGTTGTGTTGAAAAAACCTTTGACTATGGAACTATTTCTGTTGAAATGCGCTCAGTGAACAGTCGCTATTTCGATATCAGCATTAAGAATCCGGATTTCCTGGAATTGTACAAAAATGATCTCAGTAAAATTTTATCGGAAAAGCTTCATCGTGGTCGCGTAACCGTATTTATTAAATACGAGGCCAATGCCCGGGAAAACATCGCGATTAATTTTGAGGCTGCTGATAAAATCTACCAGGATTTGCAGAGCCTGAAAAAACAATTGAAACTCAATGAACCGGTGGAACTGCACCATTTATTATCCATACCGGAAGTACTTAAAGAACAGGACCCGGAAGTTGATATGGATATTCTGCTGGTTGACATAAAACAGATGCTGTCCAGTGGCGCCGATAAAGTGAATGAAATGCGCGCCGCAGAAGGAAAAAACCTGGCTGAAGTCATTGCAAAAAAACTGACTATTGTCCATGATAACCTGGCCATTATTAAAGAAAAAATCGACGACCGAAAAGCCTCTTACTTTGAAAAATATAAAGATCTGGTGCAGGAACTGGCCCGGGATATCAATATTGATGACGAACGCTTGCTCCAGGAAGTCGCCATAATGACAAAAAAAGTAGATATCTCTGAAGAATGCGATCGCATTGATTCCCATATTTCTCTGTTCCACAAATACCTTGACGGAGACCATGCTGCCGGTAAAAAAATGAATTTTCTGGTACAGGAACTTAACCGTGAAATGACAACTATCGGTTCAAAATCAGAAAGCGCTGAAATATCCCAGTTGGTTGTGAATATGAAAAATGAACTGGAAAAAATCAGGGAACAGGTGCAGAATATACTATGAGAGACAGAGGCATACTTCTGGCAATCGCGGCACCATCAGGAACCGGCAAAACCACTGTCTGCCGTGAATTGATCAAAAAACTTGACAATATTGCTTTTTCAATTTCCTGCACTACCCGTCCACCCCGAAAAAATGAGCGGGACGACTTTGATTATCACTTTCTTGATCATTCCACTTTTAAAAAGTATATCGATGAAGAAAAATTTGCCGAATATGAAGAGGTCTTTGAAAATTTTTACGGAACCCTGAAATCAACTCTGGAGGAAGCTATTGACAATAGACAGACTCTGCTGCTGGATATCGATGTCAAAGGAGCCCTCAATGTAAAACGGCTCTACCCGGAAGATACGATTGCAATTTTTCTGAAACCGCCCTCGGCCGAAGAATTAATGCACCGCCTGGAAAACCGCGGGACAGAGAGCCCGAAAACCCTGGCGATTCGACGGGCGCGCATTCCGGAAGAAATGGAAAAAGCAAAAGACTTTGATTATGTCATAATTAATGATAATTTACAAACTGCTGTGAACAAAATATTAACAATTATAAAGGAGAAATAAAGACATGGCTGATACAATTCATTTTTCAAAACTGATGAACCAATCGGAAGATATTTTCGAATTGGCTCTTCTGGCCGCTCGCCGCGCCAAACAAATCAATGCCCTGAGAATGGCAAAATACCCCCTCCCGACAATCAGTAAACGCACAGAAGAAGAAGATTACGAAGAAACACCGAAAGAATATTCAGTGGACTGGGATAAAATGGAAAAACCCACCACTATCGGGCTGAATCAACTCCTGGAAGGCGAAGTAATTTTTAAGCGTGCTGAGTTGGAAGATAATGAAAGAGAAGCAACTAAAGAACTCTAAAATATTAATCGGTATCACCGGTGGTATTGCAATTTATAAAACAGCGGATCTGATCCGGCGACTAACCGTCGACCATGGAGCTGACGTGCAGGTCGTGATGACAGCTTCCGCGCAAGAATTTATGACACCACTGGTTTTCGAAACCCTGACCGGGAAACCGGTATATACGGACATGTTCAAGGGCAACTATGTCGGAACCCGCCATATTGATCTGGCGAAAGACCCTGACCTGGTTCTCATTTGCCCGGCAACCGGTAATATTCTGGCAAAAGCAGCCCGGGGAATTGCTGATGACCTCTTGAGTTCTACTCTGCTGGCAGCATGGGAAAAAATAATCTTTGCGCCGGCTATGAATGTAAAAATGTGGGAAAATCCTGCAACCCGGGAAAACCTGGATCTCTTACGTAAAAGAGGGTTCCCAATTATCCAACC
>CAYTLS010000100.1:0-6809 GCA_964438745.1 uncultured bacterium | reverse complement strand
GGGAAACAGGGAATTGCTGCAGAAAATAAATCAGTATTTTACACAGATCAAAGAAAACGGCACTTTTGATAAACTTTATAATAAGTACTACGGTTCTGCCGAAATTTTTGATTATGTTGATTTGCTAAAGTTTCATGAGCGCATTGATAAGCGGCTACCAAAATATGAGACAAAAATCAAAGAGGAAGCGGCAAAGTACGGCTTTGACTGGCGACTGATCGCGGCTATGATCTACCAGGAATCTCATTTCAATCCCCGTGCGAGAAGCTATACCGGCGTAAGGGGTCTGATGCAGCTGACCCTGGTAACCGCCCGGGAGATGGGAATCAAAAGCCGATTAAACCCCGAACAGAGTATCAAGGGTGGCGTGAAATATCTGGATAAAATTTATCAGCGGTTTGATGATATTAGTTCCGAAGACCGTATGAAATTTACCCTGGCATCTTATAATATCGGATATGGTCATATTCGGGATGCGCAATTTCTGGCAGAAGAACAAGACCTGGATAAAAATAAATGGCGTACAATGATCGAGGTGCTCCCCCTTTTACGCTATCGAAAACACTATAAAAAAACCCGCTATGGCTATGCCCGCGGCACAGAACCGGTCAGATATGTTGAACGGATCATGTCTTATTATGAAATTCTAAGACGGCAAGGCATCAATTAACCATTATTCTTTTGTCAAAAATTTGATTTTTTTTTATATTCCCCTTCGTTCTTTACAAATATTATTTAAGGTAATAGATGAGCAATAAAAAAGAAGATAGTAAATTCGTCCGAGAAATAAAATCCTGGGCGGTTGTTATTTTGATCGCCATTGGCTTGAAATCTACGGTTGTGGAAGCCTACCAAATTCCCACCGGTTCGATGGAAAAAACGGTTCTGATCGGCGACTTTATCCTGGGCAAAAAATTTACTTTTGGTACCCGTACTCCTTCATGGATTGGTATTCCTTTTACACGCATGGGGTTCGATATTCCCTATTTCAGATTGCCCCGGGTCAGAAGTCCGCAGAGTGGAGATATCATCATTTTCAAATATCCATTGGATACCCACCTGAATTACATTAAACGATGTATTGGCGGTCCCGGACAAACTGTTGAGATAATTGAAGGCCAGGCTTATGTCGATGGAAAGATCTTTGAAAATCCCGCGCATTCACAATTTACCGACCGTATTCTGCCGGAAAATTACCGGGAAAAGGATATATTCCCACCCGGCGCCGGCAATCGTGATAATTACGGCCCTATTTATGTGCCGGCAAAAGGCGACACGCTGCGATATGGAGAGGACAATGTATATCTGATCCAAAATGCCGTTAAACTGGCCGGGCATACTTTCCGGGTGAAGTTTAATAAAATGGTTATTGATGGCCGGGAAAGTGACTACTATGTGGTTGAGCAGGACCATTATTTTATGATGGGCGACAATCGTCATAATAGTTCTGACAGCCGTTACTGGGGCTTTGTTCCCTTCGATTATATCATGGGAAATCCGCTGATCACTTATCTGTCATGGAACAAAGGGACACGTCTGTATAAATTGCACAAGATCATTCGCTGGAACAGAATCGGAAATATTCCAAAATAACCAGAATTGTGAAGTACGATCTTTATCTTTACATCCATTTCCCCTTTTGTATTAAAAAATGCACCTATTGCAATTTTTATTCTACTACCGGTTTAGATGCAATTGATGACTATTTCCAATTTCTGTACAGAGAAATTGACCTCTACCAAAAAATTCTGTCTGAAAATTCCATTAAAACGATTTACTTAGGTGGTGGCAGTCCGAATTTAATGCCACCGGCTTACCTTGAGGAATTAATTCGCCGTATTAACCAATACAATCCTCTGGCTGACCTTGAAGAATTCACAGTGGAAATCAATCCCGGCAATATTTCTGCCGAAATGCTTTATCATTTTTCACAATTAGGCGTTGACCGGGTCAGTATGGGTGGACAATCCTTTTTTGATTCGGAATTAGAATTTTTAGGCCGCATTCATAGTGCTGCTGACATATTTCAAACCGTGCAGACCCTTCACAAGGTGGGCATTCAAAATTTCAGCCTCGATCTGATCTATGGAATTCCCGGACAAACCGTAACAAGTTGGGAAGAGAATCTAATAAAGGCGCTGAAAACCGGCGCCACGCATTTTTCCTTTTATAATCTGATCTATGAACCCGGCACACCGCTAACCGACGCCCTGGCCCGTAAGCAGTTTCAGCCCGTGGATGACGAGCGGGAATTTGAGATGTTTAAGATGGCTCATGAAAAACTGGCGCGCCACAATTATCATCATTACGAAATATCCAACTGGTCGATCCCCGGTAAGGAATCCCGGCATAATTCCGCTTACTGGCAAAATAAAAATTATCTTGGGTTAGGACCGGCGGCACATTCCTATTTTGATAAGGAGCGCTGGTACAATTATAATTCTTTTGATTCCTACCGTCAAAGTTTGTCTGCCGGTAAACATCCTGTGCAATACCGCGAAACGATTGATTCACCTTTGGCGATTCAGGAATTGATCATGCTGAGTCTCAGAACAGCCCGGGGTTTGTCAATCCAACAATTTGAATCTATTACTGCTATCGATTTTGCACGGGTCTGTGAAAAAATGAACCAACTTTTTGATAACCGGTTTTTCAAAAAATATGCGCAAATAAACAGGGATTTTTTACAATTAACAGTTGATGGATGGTTTATTTGTGATTACATTGTCAAAAAGATAATTGAAATAACTGAGGAGATTTGGAATGATAATAAAAAAACCCTGTGATGTTAAAGAAGAAGAAATCAAAGTAGAAGGCGTAAAAGGCATTACCAAACAGCGACTGATCTCGCCCCCTGACGGCGCGCCAACTTTTACCATGCGTAAGTTCACAGTGGAACCCGGCGGCTATACCTTTCACCATACCCATGAATTTGAACACGAAATCTATGTTTTAAATGGCACCGGTTTAGCTAAATCCGAAGCGGGTAATGTGGAATTTGAAAAAGATGATGTTATTTTGGTCAAACCCAATGAAGTTCATCAATTTGTTAACAATGGTGATGATAAACTCTCATTTCTCTGTATCATCCCCAACCAGGAATAATTATAATTTACCATCAATTATTAGCCTGCTTGTTTTGAGCGGGCTTTTTTTGTTTCCGGAAAAAAGAGTAAAATGATAAGCACAAGCGTCGAAATCAAGGCCGGGATCATCCAAAAATGAGTCCAGTCAAAGGTATCCTTAACATAACCGGCTGCCAGGTTACCAAACAAGGTTCCAAAGCCGAGATAAATAATCCGAAATAATTGATGGACACCGGCACGATTTTTTTTATCCACCTGGTAATCCAGGAAAATAAAAACAGCTGAGAAGAAAAATGTGTAAGCGATGCCGTGAAAAGCGATCGCAATCAGGGCCGACAGTTTGCTGCTGGAATAAAAGAGTAAAACATACCGGAGAATATTCGCACAAATACCAGCAATCAGAACCAATTTCGCCCGAAACCGCGCCATTAGCCAGCCCAGCGACAGCATGGCGACAATTTCCAGGAGCTGCCCAACCGATAAGTAGGGCATAATAAATTCTTCCGGAAATCCGATATGCTTGAGATAGGGACTACTGCCGTAAAAATAAAAGCGATCGGCAAAAAAGATCATCATGGTAGTGATCACCAAAATAAATACCTGCGGCCTGATCAGGACTTTAAGGGAGGCGACGGGTAGCAGGCGTTGCTTTTCTTCTTTGACAACCTTTGTCACCGGAATGGTCAGGGTAAACAGACCGACTATCATTGAAACAGAGGCCGACAGCAAAAGTCCATAGGCCAGTTCACCACTTTGTCGCATAATTAAAAAGCCAAAAAACAAGGCGGCAAAGATCCATCCGAAGGTCCCCCATACCCGTATTTTCCCATACTTTTTCCGGTCATGAAGATGGTGAAAAACGATTGCGTCAGCCAATCCCATAGTAGGCCCCACAAAGGCTTTCCATAAAAAATATCCCCAGAAAACAAGGTGAAATTCATTGACGAAATAGAGACCGGCCATGGTCAAACTACCCAGGATGTGCGCAAGGGCGAACAACCGTTCCGATGAAATGAGTTTATCAGCGATGAAAGAACTGACAAAGGGTGAGACGATCGACGAGATCGCCCCCGCAGCCAGAATAGTCCCCACCTGCCCACCGGAAAATTCCAGGTATCGTAGCAGGTACAGGGAAAAAATTGGTATAATACTGCCAAATGCAAAAAAATGCAGGAAGGTCATCAGGGATAATTTTTTGGCAAAAGAGTTACTCATATGGCTCTTGGATGAAAGTTATAAATTCTTAAGTCAAAGGAGCAAAAAATAGATCATTGTCATAAATTCAAAAAGGCAGTTTCATCAACTGCCTTTTTTTTCCTGTCGGAGCGAGAAGATTTGAACTTCCGACCCCTTGACCCCCAGTCAAGTGCGCTAACCGGACTGCGCTACGCTCCGAACTCATTTTTTAGTGGCAAATATTAATAAATTGTAATTTAATTTCCAACCTTATTTTGCAAGGAATTGAAAATTCTTTCCAGATTCACACCGATTAAAACCACAATAAATCCCAGCACCTGAAAAAGTGTCAATGTTTCATCCAGCATAAAAAAGGCTAAAATTCCGGCAATTACAGGCTTGAGATAAAAAAACATCGCCCCTTTAGCGGTTGTAATATTCTTTAGTCCTTCAAAATACATGAAATAACCAATACCGGTAATCACTATCCCAAGGTAAGCCAGGGATAATAAATTACTGCCGGTAACAGCAAATCCCATTTCAAGATCAAATATAAATCCAATAGCAAATAAGATCAGCGCACCGGAAATAAAAGCAAAGCTATTGAGCTTAAAGGTGCCGATTTCCCGTACATACATTTTGGAAAGTACTGTATAGGCACCAAAAACAATACCGGCTGATATTCCAAAAATAATCCCTAATTTCATGCTATTGGAACCACTGAATAAATACCGTTCGCCAAAAGCGATCAGGATCAACCCCACCAGTCCCAGTCCAAGACCGAATATATTGAGGCGGGTTAATTTTTCTTTCTCAAAGAAGATGCTGAAAATACCCACAAATACAGGATTCGCGCTAAAGATTATCGCGGCGAGAACCGCTTTTCCATAAAACACAGAGAGTTGCAGAAGCACCATACTGATCGCGACATTCAGAATCCCGACCAGCAGTATTTTACCCACTATCTTTTTAGTGAAGCGCACCTTAACTTTTTTCTCCATCAATGCCATCGGTAATAAGAGAGTCCCGCCGATGAGAAAGCGAATCCCGGTCATACTGACAGCGGGAATATGTTGACCAAACATCTTACCTACAATCTCATAGGTGGAAAAGATACTGATGGCTAAAAAACACAATAGATAGGACGTACTTTTTTTCATTTATTGTCATCACTCCAATCGGTTCAAAGACCGCTAAATATAATAGTCATGATTTGATAAATCATCAAAAAACTTTCATCCTGATTTAAAAAATTTTTCAACCGTATCTATTCGTTTTTAAGAAAAATAATTACTATTTTAAAACAAAAAAGTATACTGATAAAATAATTTCACAGAGGAGTTCATCGCTTATGAACAAGAACTATTTTATTTTAATGCTCGGACTTGTCCTTTTTTCTCACCTCTTTGCCCAGGAGAGTACCACGTCGATAGATACACTGAACCGCAAACAGATCTATGAAAATCTATATGAAACCGCCAGCAAAGACCAAGAAATCAAAGCCGATGAACAAGCTATGCTGAAACAATTGCAGCGCTCTCTGCAATTATCGAAATATCAGATCAATGCCATTGAGAGCCGGCTAAAGATATCTTTTCAGAATGTCCTGGACCAATCCGGACGCTGGCCACTGGTCATTCAGAATGTTGCCTGGGGAGCCGGGCTTTATGGCTGGGGTATTCCGGCTGTATTGAATATTCAGGATGGAAAATGGTATGTCGCATCGGAACTGATGTCCTTTGCCGGCGCTTTTTATCTGACTCATCGCTATACAAAAAATATGAATATCCCCCACGCCCGCGCGCAGATGATGCGCATGGGATCAGGGATTGGCTTTCATTATGGCTGGGCATTGACAAAACTGATGAAACTGGATTATGATACCGGCAGTGAAGATCGCCTGATCTTATCTACCCTAATGGCATCGGTCCCACTGGGAATTTGGGCAGGTGACCAATTAAACACTCGTTGGCAACCCACGAATGGCCAGGCATGGGCGATATCATTGGCTTCCCTGATCGCCAGTGCTTCCGCCACCAATCTACACATTATTGCTGAAGAAAAACCGCAGGAACCGGATTGGCCGGAGCCCATCTTTAATGAAGAAACCAATAGATGGGATTATATGGATTATGATGAATTTGAGCATTCCCGAGAATACAAACAATATAAAGAGAACCTGGCAGAATGGGAGCAGCGGCAAGCTATTATCACATTGCTTGCATACCCTGCAGGACTTTATTTGGGAGAAAAATTTTTTGGCGACAGAGACTACAGCTTTGGTGATGCTGTTTTGCTCTATCAGGGCTATGGCCTGGGTATGTTTTATACATTAATGGCAATGGATATTGCTTATGCCCATGATCTTGATCCTGAAAATGACCTCTTTCAGTTCAGCCTGCTTGCCGGAGGATTAGTCGGTACTTACTGCTATGACCGTATGATCAGCGGCTATGATTACAGCTTCGGAGAGTCCTTGCTACTGGGAGTTGGTACGGTATCGGGCGCTGCTTTTGGGGCGGCTCTCGGTGTTATCGCCGAAGCAGA
>CAYTLS010000099.1:0-6816 GCA_964438745.1 uncultured bacterium | reverse complement strand
TAAAATCAAAAATTGCCCCATGGTTATGAATGGTGATGCTATCCTTATCCTGTTTAAATATTGTGGCGGTCTGTTCCGCCGGGAAATCATGCTTCCGGTCAAGCCCCACACCGGTTATCAGCACCGAAGTATCCTCAAAGGCAGGATCGATATTGTATTGCAGCCAGCTACGAATATTTTCACGGGACAAGATATCGGTGGATTTATCGCTGGATTGATTGGCTTTCTGTGGTGAACGCTTCAGCGCAACGCCGTAAACACTATGGAGATCAGCGCGGATCAGGCAACTGATGATCCCTTTGAAATGGGGTTTTCGCTGAGCTGCTAAACTGAGCAGCTCTGTATAGATTTCTATTAAACTGATCCCTTGATCGAGGTCATTCGCTTCAACGCGAAAAATATCATTGAAATGATCATCCAGAATAATATGATAGGGAGTATGCAAGTCAATTTTATTCTCGCCATCAACCGGCGCCAGGTAATCGGGAATGTTTTTATCTTCCGGTTCCATCCAGACTGCTGTACCATTGACCAGCATCATTTCGCCGATATGATCGAGACTGGTGGTTTTTTCCTCGCCAATCGCCCCCATTCCCAGGGAATGACGAATGGCGGAGATGGGGTGGGTAATAAGATTGGATGGTTCGCATTCCGCCTGCAAAAAAGTATGGTAATTTCCCAGCACTGTTAAGGATGCCGGTTGTGGATTAGCCGCTTGAATTCGAAAGGTAAGATTTTCCCGGTTGATCTGTTCCACTGCTGCTGATGACTGTTTTTCATTGGTATGGGATTGAAAACTTTGCAAAGCGTCGGACTTATCTTCATAAATATCAAAAATTTTCAGGAAACCGGATATTTTCAACACGGTTTTCGGATAATCCTGCAGGGCTATCAGTTTCATTTCCCCATTCAGGCTCTTAATTTTTTTCAATACCGTGATCAGCACCCGAATACCGGCACTGCTTAAATAGTCCATTTTTGACAGGTCCAGTGTGAGTTGATTGTAGCCCCGATCAATTTCATTTTTGATCTTTTGCAGGGTTTCTTCCGCATTAGTGGCATCCAGCCGGCCGTTCAACGCGATTATGAGCAGGTTATTTTCTATTTTGGTGGTCAGTTTCATAGCAGCCTTTAATTTTTATTGGATTACTTTCTTTGCTTTCTTAAGGAGAGAATCGGGAATGGACAGGCCGGCTTCCCGGGCAACCGCCAAATTGATCATCAATTCTTTTTCATCCAATCCCTGGAAAGGAATATCAGCAGGATTTTCCCCCTTGAGGACGCGCACGGCCAATTGTGAGGATTTAACACCATTTTGGTAATAATTCCAGCCCATCCCGAGGGCAATGCCTCTTTCAGTGGTTTTGGGGTCATTGGATACAATAGGCAATTTGTATTGGCGGGCCACTTTGATCACTGATTCCAGGGCCGATAAAACCGAGTGGTCAAAAACCGTGAAAAAAAGGTCGATATTCTTGTCAACCAGACTATGAGCCGCCTGGTAGACTTCTGCGCTGCCGGAAACATTGACTTCAACCAGCTGAAACCCCAACTCCTCGCAAGCCTTACGGGTCAAAGTAACATTAACTAGGGAATTGGCATAAGCGGGATTCCAAATCACGCCAATGGTTTTAATATGTGGATTTGTCTCTTTGATCAGTTGCAGAGTCGCAAACACGGGGGAAGTGGCCGAGGCGCCGGTAACATTGGCGCGATGGTCATTGGCTGATTTTCCGGCGCCGGCTTCGTAAGGATTGGCAATGGCGCCGAAAACAATGGGGATCTCTTTGGTAGCATTGAGCGCTGCCTGCAGGCAGGGAGTGGTAATGGCCGCAATGATGTCCACCTTATCACTGACAAACTTTTGGGCCATTAATTGCGCTGTGGCCATGTCTCCCTCGGCATTTTTGATGTCCAGATAGATGGTCTTTCCGTCCTCATAACCGGCCGCTTTCAGGCCATGGATGAAGCCCTCCCGTGTGGCATCGGACAGCTCCGATGAACTGACCTGAAAAATACCAATGACAGGTATGCCTTTATGCTTGTTAGCGCAGCTAGATAAAAATACCAGGATGAGTAGAACGCTGAGGATATTCTTCATTGTTAACCTCAAAGTAATTTTTTTGCTGCTTCTGCATCATCAACGATTGTGAACAGGGCGGTAAAATTGCAGATTTTAAAAATATCATAAATATTCGGGGGCATGGAATGCAGAATGAGTTTGGCCTGCCGTGCGGAGACTTGCTTTTGCAGTTTTAGAAAGACCCGTAGTCCGCTACTGGAAATATAGTCGATTTTTTCGCAATCAATGAGATAATTCCGAATATCCTCTTCAAGCAGAGCCAGAATATCCGCTTCTTTATCAGCCACCGCTTTGGTGTCCAGCCGGCCCTCCAGCCGGATAGTTTTGTAAGATCCATTATTTTCTGTGATAATTTTCATGATCGTACCTCTTTGCTTAGTATCAAATGATTTTTATTATTTTCACGATTGTAATTTATTTTGTCCATTAATTGCCTGACAATATGAAACCCCAGTCCTCCCACAGGTGTATCCTCAATACCGGCATTCAGGACCGGTGGCTGCACCGCTTCCAGGGGATTAAAGGGAATGCCGTCATCGATGATGGTGATGGTTATTTCCTGCTGGTCATACTGAAAAGTTATATGAATATCATGAGACCCGGCGTCCTTAAATCCGTAATTGACAATATTGGTAAAAATTTCTTCCAGCACCAGGTTCAGATTCATGGTCAGATCAGCCGGCAATTGCCAGTCCTTTTCCAATTGTTCCAGTCTCCTTGCCAGGGTATCCAGTTGATCCAGAGAATTTGTTAATATGAGCTGATGGTTATTCATTTTTCCCTTTATAAAGTAAACTCAGCATAGTAATGTCATCGGACTGCTCTGCCGGGCCGGTAAAAGAACTGACCCTGACTTTGATGGTATTGATCAATTGCCGTGAGGAAACTGCGCCGAAGGTCTTGCTCAACAGGGCTTCCAGACGAGGAATGTCAAACAATTGCTGTTTTAGGTTCTCCGCTTCGGTTACACCATCAGTATACAGAAAAAAGCGGGTCATCGACTGCAGCGTCAATTTCCCGGCCTGGTATGCGCTTTCTTTCATTACACCTAAAGGCAGGCCGTGTGAGTTTTCCAGGGTGGTCATTTTTCCATCCGGGCTGATTATGTAGGGATAATTGTGCCCGGCATTGCAATATTCCAATTCTCCATTCCGCAAATCAAAAATCCCCAGAAAAAATGTCACAAACATGGAGGTGTCATTGTCAGCACATAGATCATTGTTCATTTCTGTAACAATTTCATGAATTGCCAGGTTCATGGTGGAATTCGCTTTGGCCCGCAATAAAGTCCGTGTCACAGCCATAAAAAGTGAGGCCGGCACTCCTTTTCCGGCGACATCCCCAATGGCAAAACAGAGATGATTGTCATCCAGCAGAAAAAAGTCGTACAGGTCACCGCCCACGGCTTTAGCCGGTTCCAGAATCGCGTAGATGTCGATTTCCTTCCGGTCGGGAAAGGGCGGAAAAGTCTTAGGGATAATACTCATCTGAATATCATGGGCAATGCGCAATTCTCCCTGAATGCGCTCACGTTCCACGGTCACTTTTTTGAGATTGGCAATATATTCTTTCAGAGTGATCTGCATTTTTTCAAAAGACCGGCTCAGCATACCGATCTCATCACCGGCATCCTGATGGGGTAGTTCCACCGAGAAATTTCCTTCACCGATCTCCCGGGTCAGTTCGGAGAGATTATGCAGCGGGTCAGTGATTCGTTTTGAGACAATGGAAATAACGCCGAAGAGAAAAAACAGTCCCAGGATTGCGACCAAAATTACAGTTTTATTGAGTTTATCCAGGGCGGCATAAAATTCAACCTGGGGAATAATGATACCCATGGAATAGCCGCTGGAAGGAAAGGAAGAATAGTAAAGCCAGGATTGTCGCCCTGTCATCGGATCGTCAATCTCCGCCAATCCTGATTTTCCGGCGAGCATCTTCTGGCCGCTTTCGCGAAGATTTTTGTCGTCGTGTAGTTCCGCCACATCAAAAATGCCGGCGTTCATAATCAGGTCACGGTCGGGATGTACCACATAGCGGCCGCTTTTTGTAATCAAAAAACCATACCCGGATTCATAGATCTGTAAGGCGTTAAAAATATCCTGTAACCAGGCCATGGATATGTCGATGGTGATGATCCCCCGGAATTGTCTGGTTTCAGAATGATAAAAAGGAACCGCGTAGGTCGTCATTAAGATATTGCCGCCACCTTCGTCAAAATAGGGTTCTGTCCAGTAAGAACGGCCAATTTCTTTGGGAATCTGGTACCAGTCCTGTAAAAAATAATTATACTCCTCCCCCGCCAGACTTTGATACTGCACCGTGTCTCCGCTTTTGTAATAATAAGGAGCGAATTTTTCGATATCCGCTTTGAATTGACCGGGTTCAAAGGCAATCGCCGAGCCGTAAATTTCATCATTGTTCTGCACAACAATTTTGAGGAATTGAATCAGATTGTCCGCACTGGTGGACGAATTTTCAATTACAAAAGAGAGATTCTCAGGAATTTTCGCTGTGGCCAGAAAAACCGTTTCCACTTCATTGACAATTTCATTGGTCAGGTGTTCTGCATTCTCCCGGGCGGTTTTTAAAAGCAACCGGCTACTGATCTGGTAGTAATAGGTAAACAGCCCGATAAATATCAGGGATACACCGGTGAGGATGAAAAAAGTCAGTTTAAAACGAATAGATTTATTGTTCAGCATAATTATTCCGCAACCTTATAAAAATGATTATAATCAATCGGATTCCGAATAGCCTTGTTGTCGCGTAAAATTTTCTGCGCTTTATTAAAATCCTTCTCAGATAATTCTGTATTGATGATCATTTCTCCTGTAGGAAAAATAATTTTCCCCATGGTATTCAGCATCCAGCGCTGATGGGCCAGATTGGCGGGCACATAGGCCTCTCTCATTTCATCAAGAACAATTGCCAGGGCTTCTTCAGGATTTTCAAAAGCATAGACCCAACCCCTCATAGTGGCGTCAACAAAATTCCGGCAGACAACAGGATTCTTTTTCCAGGTGGAAGCCATACAGTAGATTCCGTCTTCGGGAATGTCAAATCCATAATCCTTGAGGAAAAAGGGCTGAAGATCATCCGCATCATAGCCGCTGTTGATTATGGTATGATATTCATTGTACCACATAACTGTCGTGATATCAGTTCCCCCGGCCAAAAAAAGTTGAATACCGGAGAAGACCGGCACAATTTCCACGCCGAGATCATATTTCTTAATGAATCCCTTGACTGTAATGTTAAAATCATCCAGATACATACCTAATTTCTTGCCGGACATATCGGCCGGTGTATTGATATTGGCTGATTTTTTGGTCAGCAGCATGAGGGCGGATTGATGGGAAATCTGACCGATATTGACCAGATTCAACCCTTCGGAATGGAGCTTCATGGCGCGACTCAAAAAATAACTGCCAAAAGTCAGGCGATTTTCTTTCAGTCCTTTTGTGACCGTTTCGCCGGTTGTATAATCAATAATCGTGACATCCAGCCCTTTCTTTTCATAAAATCCCTTTGCTTTAGCGACATAAAAGCCGGCGAATTGGGCCTGGGGCAGATACTGGGGACAAAAGGAAACCTTTGTTAAACGGTCATTTTCATTACCTGTAGCAATAGCCACCACCAGCAAAACAAGTGTAATTAATGAGTAAAATTTACTATTTAAGTGGTTAGTCATCATTTTCCACATCATCAAGATCATCGCTGCGGTCAATATCCAGGTCAGTATTGTTAAAGTCTTCATTGTCTTCCGGCAGGATCAGGGTAAATTCATTGTAACTATCCAGTTTTATTTGGCAATCTCCGGTTGTCAATCCCAGAATATGTCCCCCTTTTTGGCGATCTTCACTGAGAAAATGCAGATGATAACCGGGCACATTAATCCCTTCCACAAATTCGGGACAAAAATACCCGACAATGGTTCCGCGAATATTTTCCATTTCAAAAACCGCTTGATCAGGGATCACATCCACCAGGGGTGGGTAGGGTTTTTCCTGGGCGGGAACACTGCGGGTTTTCATATATTCAAAGCTGCCAGAGATCTTGATACCGACAAACTGGTTTTTGTTGAGAATAATATTGTCCAGCAAAGCGAGCAATGAATCCAATTCAATATTGTCCACCAGCTCATAATCCTCAGTGGTTTTAAAATAACTGACTGCCGCGAAAGGAGTCGTCAAGGTATCATCAGGGATGGAGACTTTGCCATCCACTGTCACCTGATAAACTTCACCATCCAGCACCACCATTTCACCATCCAGTTTATCAAAAGTACCCAGCCCAAAACCACCATAGGTTTTTAATTTCTCCAGGGTCATATGCCCATCATAAACGCCGGCCAGCAGCGCGTCGATAGTGGCCACTTGAGTAAGGGCGTTGTCCAGCGAAGTAATCTTGGTTACCGGACTGCAACTCAGGAAGAGAGATAATATAAGGATCAATGTCAAAAATTTTCGCATAACAGGGTCTTTCTTATTTTATAATTTTATCAGCTTTATTTAAAATAGCTTCCGACAACTGAATATTCAACTGTTCAGCAACCATGCTGTTGATCCATAGTTTTTCAGGAACCGCTTTTTGAATCGGAATATCAGCCGGCTTCTCCCCTTTCAGGACACGTACGGCCAATTCCCCGGTAACCATGCCAACGGTATAGTAATCAGCGCCAATACTCATCAGCGCGCCTTTTTCAGCCTGCGCTGGATTGGTGGTAAAGA
>CAYTLS010000098.1:0-6837 GCA_964438745.1 uncultured bacterium | reverse complement strand
TTTTTCTTCTTTTTTGTCCAGCGTTTTGTAGGTATCATGAAATAATAGGATTTCATTAAATGTAGATGCCACTTCCGCTACAAAAATCGAATAATCGGCTTTTTCATAGGGTTGAGCATTATTGGAATAATAACTGTGCATGGTGTGGCCCAATTCGTGGATCAGGGTAGATACATCATTATATAATCCATTATAATTCAATAAGATGTAAGGATGTACATCATAGATGCTGCCGTTGGAATAAGCACCTGAGCGTTTGCCTTTTACCGGATAAACATCAATCCATCGTTCTGTAAAAGCTTTTTTAACTACCTTTTTATAGTCCTTTCCAAGCGGTTCAACAGAATTTAACACCAGTTTTTGAGCTTCATCATAAGAAAAATCCATGTCCAAATCTTTAACTACTGAAGCATAAAGATCGTAATAAGCCAACTGGTCAACCCCCATCATTTTTGCTTTGAGCTCCAAATAGCGGTGAAAAGTATCCAGATTATCATTCACATTCTCAATCAGTTTATGGTAAACTTCTGTGGGAATATTATTATCATCCAGCGAACTTTTCAGGCAACTTTCATAATTTCGAACATTGGCGTAAAAGAGATGAGATTTCACATTGTATGACATTTGGGTTCCAAAGGTCCGACGAAACTCATTGAGTTTATTGAAAAATGAATCAAACACTTTCTTACGATCATCCCGGTTGGGTAGCGCACGATATTTTGAAAAACCGGCGGCATCCAGATAAGCATCACTGCCATCACTCAATTTAACCGTCGGGTAGGGAAAGTCCGCATTACTGAAGATCGAATAAATTGATCCTGCAGCCCCTGACATGAGACCAGATTCAGCGATAATTTTTTCTTCTTCGGCAGAGAGGTAATGTTCTTTCTGGCGAATCAGATTTCGCAGATAAAAATCAAAAGGTTCCAGTTTCGGTTCTTTTGCAATAAACCTCTCTATCTCATCTTTGCTCATCTTCAGGATTTCCGGTTCAATGTAAGAAGCCATGGAACTAAATTGTGTACCAATTTGCGAGATTTCCTGCTTCATTCCCTGATATTTAGAAACCCGGGTATCCTGATCAGAGCGCATACTGGTATAGGAATAAAGTCGTCCAAAGGTTTTACCAATTTCACTGTTCAAACTCAGACAATCATAAAGCACAGCCGGTGAGCCGGCCAATTTTCCCTTGAATTTCTTTACATCATCGAGTTTTTTGACAAGATCATCTTTAGCCTGTTCCCAAGCCTGATCAGATTCATAAATGGGGGTCAAATCCCAAATATATTTCTTATCAACCTCTTTTTCTTCTGAGGCAAATGCATTAAACATCAATGCTGCACACATAATCACACCTATTAGTTTTTTCATTGTCCTCTCCTGTTATACATTAAAATACAAATCAAATTCCTGGATCGTTGGTCTGGTTTTTCCCGGGAGGATTTCTTTATTCAACTTCTCATTGATCCAGATATCAATAATGTCTTTGGAAAAGATATTATTTTGGGAAAGAAATTTATGATTTTCTGCGAGATTTACAAGTGCTTTTTCAAGGCTGTCAGGAATTGACTTAATTTTTTCTCTGACATCTGCATATTTGTCATCAAATAAATTCATATCAAATGGACCAAATCCCTCTTCTGTAATATTCAATTTGTTCTGGACCCCTTCGATTCCCGCCAGCAGCATACCAGCCATGGCCAGGTAAGGATTGCAAGCTGCGTCAGGAGGACGAAACTCAATCCGTTTCTTTTCCGGCTGGGTGGCGTATTTTGGAATACGAATAGCCGAGCTGCGATTAGCCAGGCTGAAAAAAAGGTTTACCGGCGCTTCATAGCCTGGGATCAACCGTTTATAGGAATTTGTCGTCGGATTGGTCAAGGCTACCAGGGCCGGAGAATTTTTCAAAATTCCGGCAACATAGGATTGGGCCAGTTCACTGAGTCCGCCATAGCCCTTTTCGTCAAAAAACAGAGGATCACCATCTTTGAAGAGATGCTGGTGAAAATGCATGCCGCTTCCGGCTTCTCCAAAAATTGGTTTGGGCATAAAAGTGGCGACTTTGCCGTAAGTTTTAGCAACATTACGGATGATATATTTGCCGAGGATAACTGCATCACCCATTTTTTTTGTGTTGCCAAAAATAATTTCGATTTCCACCTGCCCTGATCCACCGACTTCGTGATGGTGATATTTACAGGGAATATTACAGGCTTCAAAGAGTTTCACCGTCTCATTCCGCATTTCATTCAGTGTATCAAAAGGTGGCGCTGCATGATAGCCGTCATGATGGGAAAGTTTGTATCCCAATCGTTGGCCTTCACTCTCATAATTCAATCGTGGATATTGTGCCGAATTGATTCTCAGGCAGGAATCTTTGGCGGAGTTATGAAATTCCACACCGTCAAAAATATAGTATTCAAATTCCGGCCCCCAGAGACATTCTGTAGCAATGCCGGTTTCTTTTAAATATTCTTCCGCTTTTTCAGCAATGTACCGTGGGTCGCGATGATAGCGTTCTTTTGTATCAGCTTCCACAATATTGACGAAAAAACTCAGTGTTGGATCCTTGAAAAAAGGTTCTACAAAACCGCTTTCCAGATCAGGAATTAATGCCATGTCTCCGGACTCCAGATTTTTGAATCCCGGCGTGGAAGAACTGTCAAATCCAACCCCTTCCTGTATGAATTTTTCATCAAAGCGATGTGATGGTATGGTTATGTGATGTAATCCACCAAACAGATCAGTATACTTCAGATCAATAAAACGAATATCATTTTCCTGAATGTAAGTCTGCACTTCAGCAATATTTTTAAACATAATCTCTCCCATTAATATTTAAACTCTCATCGGTACAATTAACAGCATATTTCTTAAAAATTCAAGAATTTTATCAAATTACTTAATTTATTTAGTTATCATCCAAACAGTTCTCGGTTTTTGCTTTGCTTATTAAGCCAAAGCCGATTGAAAGGATTAATAAACCAAAAAATATAGACGATAAGTTAAACTATTAATTTGCACATTCTTGTAATAACCGCCAGTTTTTACTTGCCAATCGCAAATTTTGTTTATAATATTCATGAAATTATGGCAAATGAGGAGGATTTAATGCCAGAGAAAGTGAATAAGCGGAATGATTATATCTCATGGGATGAATATTTTATGGGCGTGGCCGTGTTATCTGCAAAACGGAGTAAGGATCCAAATACACAGGTTGGCGCCTGTATCGTTAATCAAGATCATAAAATTGTAGGTGTCGGCTATAATGGGTTTCCCATTGGTTGCTCTGATGACAAATTGCCATGGAACCGCAAAGGTACTTTTATAGATACGAAATATCCCTATATCTGCCATGCGGAACTAAACGCTATTCTAAATTCCAATACCAAAAGTCTGAAAGATTGCACGATATACGTTGCCCTCTTTCCCTGTAATGAATGCGCTAAGGCGATTATCCAGTCCGGCATTGGTGAAGTGGTCTATCTATCTGATAAATATGCCCATACAGAAGTGGTACGCGCTTCCAAGATCATGTTTGATCAGGCCGGTGTGATGACCCGGCAATTGGTCACAGACACCAAGGAACTGAATATCACACTGGATTCTGAAAAGATTTAGATTTAGATCGTAAAATCCTCGAAGGTTTGCCAAAACCTTCGAGGATTGGTTCAACGAAGTGAAAATCCTTGGCACTATTTTCAAAACTTGGCAGTTAGAAATATCTATAGAGCGACCATCCCTGCTCGCTAAAAAACAGGATCGAGACAAGAAAATTTTCCTATTAGAATGTGATACCGAACAAACTGAACTGTCAATGCCGGTTTTGTAAATGACAATTTAGCAGATTGTGATAACTTTTAACCCTTCAATCATTTAAATTAAAAATTACATTGTGAAATTTTACTATTATTTTTACTTTCAAATAAGAAAAAAAAGGATATTACATGAGTATAGATTTTACAGATATTGTTGAAGATGTAAAAAAGATGTCCTACGAGGATAAAGAAGAATTAAAATTTCTACTTGAAAAATATCTAACAGAAGAAAAAAGAAAACTATTTTTAAATAACTACCATGATGCACTGGAAGAAGTAAAAGAAAATAAAATAAATTATAGCAATACAACTTCTGACTTTAAAAGGAAACTAAACCAATGACAAATATTGGATTTAGTTCATCATTCAAACGTGCCTACAAAAAATTCTTAAAAACAAACTCTGATCTGGAAACTAAATTTTGGATCAAATTAGAATTATTTCAACAAAATCCATTCAGTCCAGAATTGAAAACACACAAATTATCTGGCGATCTGAAAGATTTATGGAGTTTCAGAATTGATTATGATAATCGAGTCATATTTTTCTTTCCAGATAATAACAAAGATAAAGCAATTCTGGTAGATATTGGAAAACATGATGTTGTTTATTGAATTAGGTTAATTCATTGTAGGGCGACCATCCCTGCTCGCTTGAAATCAGGCGTCGAAGAAATATTTCCTACCCTTTGCGACAAATATTAAACAATCAGGATGATTGGTCTACAAAATGCGGGAAATCCGCCAGTTTTTATCGACTGCGATTAGCTGCTCCAGATTGCTACCACCAACCGACAGATCAAAAATACTCTCCAACCCTAAGATTCTGGCCGGATTGATGGTCACCGTTTGTAGTGCTTCCTGCTGAGAACAACCGGTAAACTGCTGGAAATTCCTGGCAATTTTCCCAACGTCAAGGGCGGTTCCGATCAGGTTTCCATCCTTGTCTGTAGCCTTATCCCCATTTTTCACATGAATGTTGCCATTGATATCATATTCACCGTCCGGGAGTCCGATAATGCTTTGTCCGTCGGATATACAGATACAGTTGTCAATACCAAGATTGTTATACAAATAACGGACAACGGCCGGGTTCAGATGGGCACCATCAGCAATAATCTGAACGGAAATATTTTTCCTTTCCAAAATAGCCAGTAAAGGCCCCGGATTCCGATGATGAATAGCCGGCATGGCATTAAAAATATGAGTGACATGCCTGATGCCTTTATCAAAGGCCTGGTGTGCTTCTTCATAGGAAATATTGGTGTGGCCCAGTGCCGGTACAATATCATGTGCCAGTAAAATATCGATGATTTCCATGTCCGGCGATACTTCCGACGCAATGGTCATCATAGCCAGTTGATTTCCCAGAATATTAATGATTTTTAATAGATCATCCCGCCTGTAAGGAAGTACAGATTCCTGAGGTATTCCGCCTCGTTTAACAGGATTGACGTGGGGTCCTTCCAGATGTAATCCAAACATATTGAGGTTGGAATCTAATCCATCCAAAGTATCTTTTAGAATCCGTAATTGTTCAAAATCCTTTTTCGGGTCTACAATTGTGGTCGGTGTTATACCATAAAGCCCACGGTCATAAAGCGTTGAGGTGATTTTTTCAAATTCTGTTATTGTGGCTTTAAAAACTTCACCGCCACCGGCGCCATGCACATGCAGATCAATGAACCCCGGCAGAACCCATTGATTTTGCAGATCAATGATTTCTGTGTTTTCATGAGTAATTTCAGATTCTGAAATTTTAAGGATTCTATGATTTTTAACCAGTAGATTAACTGGATTGGGGCTTGTTAACAATATACAGTTTTTTATTAGTTTTGATTTCATACTCTGAAGTTAAGATTCTCAATATAATGAAACAAGGGGTTGCAACCCCTTGTTCAAAATAAAATAACAATCAGGTGATGACAATTCATTCTGTCACAATAAGTTGTTAATTATGATCAATTAAAAAATGCTTCCAGTCGATCGGCTTTTTCTTCGGTTTTCTGGTTGTCCTCAAATAATCCTTTGACGAATGAGTTGGATTCCTTGGTACCGCGTACCGTCTCGAAATCTTTCCGTTGTATTTCTTTATCTCCATCTATTCCATAACCCTTGATGCTGTTGACATCAAATTCTTTATCAGCGTCACGCAGAATCATATTGTTGAGTTTGATCTTGTCTTTTTTCCAACTAGCCACAAGTGTCAGGAAATCCTCTTTGGTAAAATCCGGAGATTTTTTGCCCAGCTGCTTTTCCATCAGATCAACAGCCCATTGCCAGGTCAATTCATCATATTTTTTATCAATATCCGACAGTTCTTCGACAATTTGTACAGTGGAAGAAAAATTATCGCTTTTGATATCTTCTATGAGGTTTTCAATGTGATGCAAGGGCGCGATCATACCCAGCATGTCTACCCATTTTTCATGCACCGACATTTTATTCTCAAAAGCTGATGCCATGAAATCTTCCACTTTCACAATATTATGACGTTTGACGTAGCGAATGACCTGTTCACCAAGAAATATATTGATCGGTATTTTATAATACTTCTTTGCGGTTCTCATCAACAACCGCTTGACCTTTATACCTTCCAGATTGATATATTCCACCTTTTTGCTGGCGTTTCCATAAAGGTCTGCCAGTTTATCCTGGGCGCGAAGGACTTTGGAAATGATAAAAGGGGAAAAGAGATCAAAGTTGATCAGATCCCGCTTTTTTGAACAGGTTCGTTTATCCCGTTTGGGCCATTTCTGGCTATCGCGCAGGGTTCCTACAGTGATCAGGTTCATTGCCGGTGTCAGCACTGATTCACCTTCCTGTTCTTCCACATAAGAAAAGGGAAAATCACTGACATCGAAATGGCTGTAATGCTTTCCCATTACCGCAGAAAAAGGGCCGACTCGACTGGGCCAGAGCAGATAGGAAAAGGAACCGGTTTTACAGCCTCGTTCCAGAATTCCCTGATGTAAGGGCCCAAGTTTGTACATGTGATTACTCTGATTCGTACCACTGCC
>CAYTLS010000097.1:0-6900 GCA_964438745.1 uncultured bacterium | reverse complement strand
ATTTTGCCCGTTCCGCCATAATTCTCCGCAGCCAGTAGCCAATACCGCCATCGATTAATTCAGGTGCATCCTCCCGTGAACGGCAGTTATTTGAAACAATCACAACACCCTGTTCATTGAGATAGCTGTCGGCAAACGCCATCCCCGGCATTTCCAGCCAAACATAAGCGTTGGTGTGGTCAGCCTGGTGATGATGACCGCCATTTACCAAAGATATCTTTTCTTTTTGTGAATGCTTTTGAGCGGGAACCTTGAACATATTGACGATCTGCTCCCCGGAATCATCTTCATTATGGCCAATGAGTACTGAGCCGTCCAGAGTACACTCTTTTCCGGCAATTATTGTGAAGCAATTCAAACCGGCGCCAGCATATAATAGGCTGCTCAAAAGAATAACTATCAGGATGAATAATTTTTTCATAATACTCTCACATTTAATTGTAATATCCGTTTTAAATATAATGAAAAAATGGCTAAAAAGAAGAGTGTTTAGAAGATTGAATAAATTTTCAGATGCAGATTGCCTACTCCGGTTTAATGATTAATAATTTGAATTTTATCATCTGACGGAAGCGTGGAATAATATTTCCAAATAGACATGGAAAACTGCGGATTGTAAACCCACGCTCCAGTCATAATAACCCGTGATACCAGAAAACGCTATATAAAAAAGCCTTCTATGATCGTTCACAGAAGGCTTATCACTTAAAAATATACTATAATCATTTATCTTTCTTAAAACAGATAAACCAATCCAGGCAATACTTACCTTCTTCTTTTTCTTCTACCCGGTCTTTGGCCATGCCGCAAGATCCGGGAGGTGGAATGATCACGTCATCGCCAGGTTGCCAGTTGGCCGGAGTGGCCACGCCATCCTTATCTGATTTTTGCAATGCCAGTATCAGGCGTTTGATCTCATCCATATTACGGCCATTGGAAAGGGGATAATAGATCACAGCGCGGACTTTTGCTTTGGGGTCAATCACAAAAACAGCACGGACAGCCTGTGTGTTGGATGCATTTGGCTGAACCATACCGTATTTTTTCGCCACATCCATTGTCAAGTCTTCAATCAGCGGAAATTTGACTTCCACATTTTTCATACCTTTGAACTCAATTTTTTCCTGGATGGTTCTCAGCCAGGCAATGTGGGCATAAAGGGAATCAATGGACAGACCGATCAATTCGGTGTTCATTTTTTTGAATTCATCCTGCATGGATGCAAAAGTCATAAACTCTGTTGTACATACCGGTGTAAAATCCGCCGGATGGCTAAACAGGATCACCCATTTGTCTTTGTAATCTTCCGGGAAATTGATCTCCCCCTGGGTTGTTTTGGCTGTAAAAGCCGGTGCATCATCACCAATCAATGGCATACTGTAAGTTTCTTTTTTTTCTTCTTCCATAACGCTTCTCCTTTTTTCTTCTAATCATCTTATCGATTTATTATTCATTGAGTACCTTTATCAACTTATACTCAATTCTTTACATTTTCAACCTTTCACCCCAAATAATAATCAGAATAATTATTAATAATCAGATAAAAAATTTTAACCGCCACATTCCCCACAAAGACCATATAATTCAAATTTTTGCCTGGTGGTCGTACAGTTTAATTGTTCTTCAATTTTATCTATCATCTCTTTGTTGATCTCGAGTTTAAAATCAATGATCTGCCCGCATTTTTCACAGATAAAATGATAATGCTCATTGGTGACGGCATCAAACCGGTCATAGGTGCTGCCATGCTCAATTTTTTTGATTTTTCCCTGTTGACGCAAAATTTTTAAATTTCTGTAGACTGTGCCTAAACTTAGATTGGGAAATTCTTTTTTCACCTGGTCATATACCCAATCTGCTGTGGGATGACAGTTTGTGTTTTTAAGGACTTCCAGTATTTTTTCTCTTTGCTTGCTTTTTCTGAATTTCATAATTGCAACTCATAACGAATACGAATAAGATATGATTATTTTATCGAGGTTACAAACAAAAAAAAAGGCGGTTTCGAAAAACCGCCTTTTTAATGGAGACTAGTATATATTAGAACTCAAACCCTAAAGTAAAGGTATTGTTTGCATCAAAATATTCCACTGGTCTGTAAGAATAACCAAAGATGGTGTTTACACCCATCAGACTATAGTTGAATCCCAAACCAATTGACAAACCATACACATTTTCACCAAGGTCTTCATAATCGGCATCTTCCATAGTATAGACATATCCACCTCTGAGGAAGAGCATCTTGGATACTTCTAATTCTCCGCCAAACATGACCTGGTCATTTTCCAGGTTGTTGTGCTGAAAATTACCAGCCAGAGTCAAATTGCCAATACCAATGGGAAGGACATAAGCAAGTCCCATATCCATAGTAGTAGGCAATGGTGAATCCATAGCCGGTCTATTTCTGAAGTCCGTATACCGTGTTGTGGCTGAAGGAATAACATCTTCTGCTTCACCCAGTAATGCTGATCCGTCATATTCCATATCAGATCCGACATTTCTCACTGAAAGCCCAAGGCATAACCCTGATACATCCAGCAGGTCTTTGTACTGAATACCAAAATCAACAGCAAAAGCACTGGCATTTGCTCTCGGGAGACTTTCATAAACAAGTTTCCCGGTTATTCCAAAATTAATTCTATCAGTTAAAGCTCTGGCAAAAGTAACGCCACCGGTTGCAAAGGTCGGGCTAAAGGTTTCCCCAGTACCGTCCATATTTTCAAGGGTAGTTACATCAATATCACCAAAGTTAAAAGTCTTCAGACTGACTCCCAGAACTCCCAGACCAACATTAAATCCCATTGCAAAATAATTTGTACTAATATCTGCAATCAAGCGTTGGCTGGAAAATAATCCCGCAATATTGCCGGACTGAAGTTCGCCCAGTCCCGCAGGATTCCAGTAAATCGCGTCAATATTTTTAGTTGTAGCGATGTCAGCGCCGCCCATCGCCAGATTTCTGCTTCCAACAGGCACCTTTACCTGATCTCCGCTGGAAGTACCGACTCGAGCAGGATCGCCCGCTACCAGCAATGATGTCATCATTGCCAATATAAGGAAGATAACTAATATCTTATTTGTATTTCCAATCCTCATTTTATACTCCTTTATTTAAATTTATCATACCAATTAAATTCTTAATCTTAATAATATTCAAGAATTTGTTCTTTTTGGATGATGGCAAGTTTTAGCACTTTTTCTTTACCCAGATCAGGAAGATCGATATAAGCAATGTACATTCCGCTACCTACCGGAAGGCCTGCTTCATTTTGTAGGTCCCATTCAAGGAACTGTGTCTGATCATCCTTTTCCAGAACTCTAACCTGAATTCCAGACAGGCTAAAAATTCTGATAGTTGCTTTTTTCGGCAAATGAGTAAAGGTTACATAATCATCGAAACGTGTCGTTGCCAAATCGTTGTTAGCATAGTAAGGATTCGGAAAAACATTGATCATTTTCACTGCGTCTTTGGCAAGTTCATCATCGCCAAGAGTTGGTGCTGTTGCTGAGAAAGAAAATTCATCAGCATCAGTATTTGGTTTATTTACGGCAAAGTAAACTTTATTGCCGATTGGCGGAGTTGCGCCGTCTAAATACATAGTGAAAAGTGTTCCTGTGAGATAGGGATAATGAAAAACCGGATGGCTTCCCGCACCCCAGGTTGCATTGGCAGATATTGCCAGTGAATTATCACTGATATATTGTGCCTCATTTGCCGGATCATAGTTAATTTCATTACCATTGGCATCAGCGCCGACCCAAGCATAGAGTGGTTCATAACTAGGTGCATGATAAGTGGGACCTTCCCAATGGTAGGAACCATCTTCGGCCTGCGGCATATTCCACGTACCACTTCCATCTGAATCGTAGAAGCCGGCAAACAATCTCTGTTTTTCACCGGTGGCAAATACATGACGATAGATAGAGAATGGCGCGTAATACGGATCACCTGTTTCAGCATTAGTATTTACGATCTCATTAATATATTCCCAGGTCAGGGACTCTTCTGTAAAATCGATTTCCAGATCATCCATTCCCCAGTATCCAAATCTGTCAAAATCAGTGCTATAAGGATCTAAGTTTATAGCTCCGCCTCGATTAGCAAGTAAATAGCCTGTAGTACCAAGACTAGCCCCGAAATACGGAGTAACAGCATTATCTACTATATTTCCGTCAGCATCGGTTTCATAAACTGCTTTCAGTCCCAATTGCGGGCCCGCTACTCTAACCTGAAGACCGTCGAAAATCGGTGCACTAGCTGCTCCGTCAAGGTCTGTCGCCTGAGGTTCTCCGTCAAATATAACAGTACCTGAGCTATTTTTAACCCCCCAAACATATTCATTATAAGTTGCAGAAGTAGTATCTACATCCAATTCAAAGAATATAGAGTAGCTGCCTCCTGTCAGTTTATTCGGATCAATAACCTGTACGCTCACCTGACCATCACTTGGTCCATCGTGAGTGATTTCGAACTCATTACCATGTTCTTCACTCATTTCATCACCTGGCACCGGTTCCTGAACGATAACCCCTTGTCCAATCATGGCTGATTCCAGTGATTTGGCTTCAATCAGTGTCGGCGCGGCATTATAGTTATAAGCAGTTACCGCGAAATAATAAGTTTTACCTTCATAAAGCGGTTTGCCTGTAATATAATCATGATCGATTTTCATGAACCGTTGCACACCCATATCAAGACCTTTTTGGACAGGCACCATCACTTCAGCGCCATATTCGGGTAAGAATTTTTTGCCCATAATAGTTGTAACACCATTGGCTTTATCAAAAGTGGCAATTTTTAAGGCGTCATCAATTGATGAAGAAGCTGAAGGCAACTGATAAACATTATAACCTTCGAATTCATAGCCGGCAATTAAAGGTTCTTCTGTAGCTGCAACAGCATCCAGATTAGATCCCCATTTAATGATGATTTCTTCTTCAAACGGAACCATTGTGGCTTCCGGGCCTTTTGGCGCTTTCGGAATACCGGCAAAGGCTTTGTTATAAAGAGTCTGCGCGATCTGATCAGTCAGTTTTAAGTCTGCAATTGAACTGATATTATTATCACCAAGACCACCCAGTACAGCAACAACGACTTCCTGTGTTTCACCGTCAGCAAAATTAAACGGACCGGCAGTCAGACACATACGGCGATCTCCCGGTGGGAAGTATTCACCTTCACCATCAATATATCCAGTTCCCGCAACCGGGTCACCGGAAATGGGGTATTTTGTAGTTGGATTACCGGTAACATTTCCTAAGGTCCATGGAGACGGATTATCAACATCATCGGTTGGCTTAAAGCCTCTCATGAGGTTGTACCATTGCAAAGTACCTTCATATTCACCCAGTGTCGGGTCTTCAATCGGAGAACCGGCAGCAAACCATCCAAAGGAGGACATGGGTAAATTAATATAACCAGGGCCTACTTCTTTTAAGTCAAATACCGCGTAATCTTCAGCATCATCAACACCATTTCGGTTGAGGTCTTCTCCGGCAACACCGGCCACCATTGGTCCCTGAAAAAAGTCGTAACCAAAAGCCGCGGGGGCCAAACCAAAGGCATCATAATCACTATCTGTCGGGCCACCATTATAGGCAAAACCCAAACTAAGTGTAGTATCGCAACCAACAAAATCGTCAGCAGCATTACCTAAATCAGGATCAGCCCACTGAGATACATACATATCAGTAATTTCTTTTCCTGATTTGTTGATGAATTTATATTTTTTGAAAACAATTTGTCCCAAACGGGCGCCCGGCTGTGCATAAGCCCAGGCAGTGATCTGTAATTCGATCCCCATAGGTTCTGAACCGGCAAGGCTCAAACAGGCTGTACGATCCAGGTCATTAGTCACCTGCCATACCACCTGGTCAGCGTCAGCAATACCCGGGTAGTCATCACCATTATATTCACCGTCACCATTGACATCAACGTAGGGAGCGCCAAGGTCTGTAGGCCAGTTTTCCCAGTCTTCTTTGTACTGGTCAATCACGGCCTGGCACATGGCGTCAGTCACGTCACCGGGTTTACTTAGTTCATTCAGTTCCATCGCGTCTTTACGCACCTGGTCATAAGTCAGGGTCGCGTAATCCGGACGTATACGCCAGATCTTAACACGTTCGTTACTTGGGGAAGCGGCGGTACCGTCGTCATTGATCCAACCAGCGGTTGTACCAATTGAATAGGTTACACCACCAAGACGTATATCATTATCCTGGCCACCGAATTTTCCACCCCATACCAAACCATCCTGGTAGATAGCGCCGGCAGTTCCTCTTGGATAAACACCACCGGAATTACCATTGGGTTTTTGAGCTGATTTTCCACTCGCGTACATCCAATATCCCCAGTTGGAAATATTAGACATTGTTCTGTTTGTCTGATTCAGACTAGTCTTTGCCAAAGGTCTCGGCACAAAACCTTCAGGTTCCCGGGCCATTAATCCCATAGCAAGACTTATTACAATTAATAATGTCACTACTATTTTAAATTTTCTCATATTTTTATCTCCTTAGAGCTTGTTATTCCTGAACAATTGTGTCTTAAATTAGATCAACTTAAAACATGAATTTGATACCAAAATGGATCTGTCTTGGCGTACCAAACAATTGACGTCCAATACTATTCCAGTAAGCTTGTCCATTTTCCAGGTTAATAGCTCTGTACATATCGATATATTTCTGACCACCATAGGCCGTAATGGTTTTATTTGATCTTTCAGGATCTGATAAGAAACCATCATCATCAGCCGATCCAGTCGCTTCATATACATTCAGCACATTCTTGCGGTTGAAAAGATTGTTGACAATCACATATGCTGTCGCTCTAAAACGACCGATATCAAAAGACTTATCTACTCTTAAATCAGTAGTAAAAGTCCAGGAAGTTGTTGAAGA
>CAYTLS010000096.1:0-6920 GCA_964438745.1 uncultured bacterium | reverse complement strand
TTGAAAAAGAAATATTTAAAGGCAACCATATTGATAAACTTTTTATTCATAACGAATCGCCTCCACAGGTTCCAATTTAGTCGCTTTATAGGCCGGATAAATTGTCGCAGTCAGGCAGAAAAATAAAGCCCCCGCACCGATATAGACGAAATTCCAAAAATTTAGCAAGATCGGTAGATTCTGCATGAAATAGACATCTTCCGGAATTGATATGATTCCAAATTTATGTTGCACCCAGGTAATTCCAAGGGCTAATAAATATCCGCATCCAATGCCTGTAAGCCCAATTAGCATAGATTCAATTACAAATATTTTCATGATCTGCTGATTATTAACACCGTAGCTTTTTAAAATTCCGATATCTTTCGTCTTTTCAATTACAATCATCATGAGTGAACTCACAATATTGAATATTGCAACCAAACTGATGAGGCCGAAAATCAGAATCACCGGCAATCGCTGAACTCTCAACCATTCAAATAAATTGGCATGCATATCATTCATGCTTCTCGCATTGTAGGGAAATCCCAGATTTTCATCAATTTTTGCGGCAATTTGATCGGCTTTTCCGGGATCACTCAGCATGATTTGGTAGCCGGAGACTTCATCGCCTATCTGAAACAGCTCTTTTGTCCCCTGCATACTGGTGTAGACAAAAATATCATCATAATCAGAGATGCCGGAATTATATAATCCCGTGACTATAAAAGTACCAATTTTGGGCCGCCGTCCGACGCCTTTTGCGCCATGAATGACAAAGAGATAGGCCTTATCTCCCACTGCTAAGTCCAATTTTCCGGCGAGTTTTTCGCCGATCAGGAGACCTGGTTGTCCATTTTCTGTTTCAAAAACAGCCTGCCCTTTGGATATAAACCGCTCAATGTTGATCGTTTTACCCACCTGTTCATGATCAATCCCTTCAACGATTACACCATCAGTAAGATTTTTATTTCGAATGATGACATGACGCTGAATATAAGGAACGATGTGGGTTATTTCAGGATAAGATTTCAGATGTTCTTCAACCTTTTGAACCGAATCCAGCCCTGTTGAATACATCAGATTGAGACGAATGTGGGCATCAAAATCCACCAATTTGGTTTTAAGTTCTTTTTCAAATCCATTTAGTATTGAAATAGTTAAAATTAAAGCAGCGACACCTACGCTGAGTCCGATCACAGAAAAAATACTGATAAAACTAATAAAACCGATTTTGTGATGGCCAAGTAAATGTCGCTTTGCAATATAATAGGATATATTCATTGCTTTTATCTAAATCATGTCTTCATTTGCGGGAATAGGAGAACATCTCGAATGGTTTTTTGATTTGTAAACAGCATTGTCAGTCGATCAATCCCAATACCGACACCACCGGTTGGCGGCATACCATATTCCATTGCCTGGATAAAATCCTGATCATAGGTTTGCGCCTCTTCATCGCCTGCCAGCCCCAATCGTTCCTGGTTCCGCAAGCGTTCTTCCTGATCAATCGGATCATTCAGTTCGCTGAACGCGTTTGAAAATTCCTTGGCACCGATAAACAGTTCAAACCGTTCCACGATTCTGTCTGAACCATCCCGCTTAAGTTTAGCCAGCGGTGATATTGCTTTTGGAAAATCAATGACAAAAGTCGGCTGGATCAATTTCGGTTCAACAAACTCATCAAAAAGATATTCGATGTAATTGCCATAATGGTCTCTGTCACCGGTTTTGATACCTTTGGATTCACAGACTTTTTTCATTTCCTCTTCATCCGCTTCACTCAGATCAATACCAACATATTCTTCCAGCAGGTCAAACATGGTTTTGCGGGCAAAGGGCTTTTTGAAATCAATAGTTCCACCTTCGTAAGTAAACTCATATTCACCCAATTGTTCACAAATATGTTTGAACATTTTCTCAACAAAATCCATCATATAATTGTAATCCACAAAGGTTTCATAAAATTCCAGTAAAGTAAATTCCGGATTATGGTTTCTGTCAATACCTTCGTTGCGAAAATTTTTGGACATTTCAAACACTTTGTCAAAACCACCGATAATACATCTTTTCAGATAGAGTTCATCGGAGACTCTCAGAAAAAATTCCCTGTTCAAGGCGTTATAATGGGTTTTGAACGGCCGGGCTGAAGCACCGCCGTAAAGAGTTTGCAAAATTGGCGTTTCGACTTCCAGGTAGCCATTGTCGATCAGAAAATTACGGATCCAGGTCATGATTTTACTTCTTGTTTCAAAAACTTTCCGGGAATCAGGATTGACGATCAGATCGAGATACCGTTGACGATAACGCTGTTCTTTATCAGAAAAAGCATCGTAAACCTTGCCCTCTTTTTCTTTAACGACCGGGAGGGGACGTATACTCTTGGACAGAATTGTCAACTCCTCTACAAAAACAGTGATCTGACCGGTGCGGGTTTTGGTGACAATACCGGCAACTCCGATAATATCGCCAAGGTCCAGTAGTTTAAAAACCTGGTATTGGTCTTCACCCAGTTTTTTCTGCTGAAAAAAGACCTGAATTTTTCCCTGCGAATCCTGAAGATCACAGAAATTTGCTTTCCCCATCTGCCTGATAGCAGTCAGTCGTCCGGCCACACGCACAACAGTTTTTTCCTTGATCTCTTCGTAATTATCAAGAATTTCCTGTGTGAAATGAGTTCGGTTATATTCATAGGGAAAAGGATTGACACCCATTTCTCTGAGTTTTGCAATTTTATCTTTTCTGACATTAATAATTTCGCTTAAAGATTTACCCATCGATTCGGTATTACTCAATTTATTTTCTCCTTTTTGCTTGCATTACTAAATATGCATCAATAAAGTCCTCAATACTGCCATCCATAACCGCCTGAATATTTCCGGTACTGAGATTGGTTCTGTGGTCTTTTACCATTGTATAAGGCTGAAACACATAGGATCTGATTTGATGTCCCCAGGCAATATCGGTTTTGGTTTCTTCCACCTTATTCTTTTCCTTTTCCAGTTCCTCTTTATAATGCTGGTAAAGACGCGCTTTCAGCAATTTCATGGCGCTCTCTTTATTTTTATGTTGCGAGCGTTCATTCTGGCACTGAACAACAATATTAGTTGGAATATGTGTTATTCTGATGGCAGAATCAGTTTTATTCACATGCTGTCCACCGGCGCCACTGGCCCGGTAAGTATCAATGCGCAGATCCTGTGAATTGATATCAACCTCAATGGTATCATCCACCTCGGGATAAACAAAGACCGATGCAAAGGATGTATGCCGCCTGGCATTGGAATCAAAGGGAGAGATTCTCACCAACCGGTGTATTCCCGCTTCGGCTTTCAAATAACCATACGCATAGTCACCTTTTATTTCAACGGTTACATCTTTGATACCGGCCTCATCACCTTTTATCAGATCAATGACTTTGGATTTCATATCGGCCTGCTCGGTATATCGCAAATACATCCGTAGCAGCATGTCCGCCCAATCCTGCGATTCTGTACCGCCTGCTCCGGGATGAATTGTTAGTATGGCGTTTTTATCATCATCCTCACCATTCAACATGCTTTTTAAATTGAGTTTTTCAACCTTTTTGGACAATGGAATGAGGATGTTTTCCACTTCCTGCAATAGGGCGGCATCATCTTCCAATTCTGATAGTTCAAAAAACTCAACTGCATCATCCAGTTGCTTTTTTACACGCTCATATTCTCTGACTGTGTTTTCATATTTACTAATCTTACTGGTGATTTTTTGGGCTTTGGACGGATCGTTCCAGAAATTTTCATCTGTTGTTAGCGACCTAAGATCGTCCAGTTCTGATTTCTTTTTATCAACGTCAAAGAAACCTCCGCAGATCATCTACCTGAGGTTTTAATTCATTAATTGTTTGTTGAATATCCAGTTCCATTTTGTCCTTATTTGATTAAATCTTCCGAGGGCATTAATGATGAAAATTCTTTGTAACTGGACAGTGCAATATAAGTTCTGGTTTGCAATACGCCATCCCAGGATTGTATATCAGAAAGTAATTTTTCCAATGTCATGGTATTATCGGTCTGAATTTTCAATAAATGTGATCCTTCGCCGGTTATGGAATGACATTCGATAATATCACTGACTTTGTGTGTATTGTCTACAAAACTGTTATATTTCTTTGACGGAGTTGTAATAACAAAAACAAAGGCTGTTACATCTTTACCAATTTTTGAATTGTTAACTTTTGCGTGATAACCGCTGATAATGCCTTTCTGTTCCAGTTTTCTCATTCTTTCACTGACCGCCGGAATTGTTAATCCAACCTGTTCAGCAATTTTATTTCTCTGAATTCTTCCTTCTCTTTGCAAAATATCCAAAATTTGAACATCGATTTTATCCATCTTCAATTGAACTCCTGTTCTTTATTATTGATTAAATTTCTTTTAAGTGATCCATGAGTAGATCAAAAATCCCACAGATACAATATTTAATACATTTAAAATTTTCGGTAAAGTATCAAATAACTGGTCTCTTTTTGTTTTTGGAATGATTATTACCATGTCATCCCCAATTTTTGGTTCGGTTCGAAATTTACCTTTTTGCAGGAAATACTCCAAATTAATAATTTGTTGAAGTATCTTTTCATTACTTTTTAATTTTTGTACTTCTCCAATCAATTCAATTTTACTCAAATCAGCCGAGGATTTCGGTCCGCCTGCAAGGGAAATGATATCCATCAAACCGGCATATTTCGGTACAATATAAACTCCGGGATTATGAACTTCACCCCAGATACTGATTTTACGACTATCCTTATTAAAAAAAAGAGAGTCGCGAAATGCAACCAATTGATACCCTCTCACCTGAGGTGCAAAATTATTCGTCGCTCTCTGCTGTCCCGATAAAATTCCTGTAAACACCAGAATGCATAAGATTGTTTTATAATATTTTATAATTTTTATTCCCAATTAACAACTACAAAATTTTCAAATTAATTAACACAGACAAGATGTTTATTTAATAATTTTAAACCTTTCCAAAAAGCCCCCTAATTTGACCCTAAAAAGATAAAATTGCAACCATCTTGTGAAGATAATTTATTATGCTGCAACCGAATATTAATAATTTATATAAACCCCTGATCAAAAGAGATTTAATAAAATTATTTATCGCTAAAAAAGAGTTTATTCAAGAATCCGCGTAAGGTGTCTTCATTGAGGTTTCGATAGAACATACTTTCATAAGCCACCGAAATTTTTTGAGTTTCTTCACTAACGACCACAATGACCGCATCGGACTCCTCAGAAAGTCCCAGCGCGGCACGGTGGCGGGTTCCCACCATCTGCGTCAAGTCAGGATTTTGTGAGAGGGGCAAAATACATCCGGCGGCTTCGATCATGTTATTTTGGATTAAAATCGCCCCGTCATGCAATGGGGATTCCGGATTGAATATTGACACCATCAGATTTGAACTGACCTTGGCATTCATTTCCGTCCCTTGTTCCTTAATGGTTTTCAGCATATTCTCTTTGGAAAGTACAATCAGGCCGCCCCATTTACGCCGGGAAAGTTCCAACGCTGTGTCGATGATCTCTTCGATCAACCGCGACTTTTGCTTATGCATGAATTTTACAAAAAAGCGACTCTGACCGATATTGATCAAGATCCGCCGCAATTCCGGCTGAAAAATGATCACAAAAGCGATCACCCAGATTGTTCGTAAATTTCCCATCAGAAAGGAAATGGATTGCAGGTTCAGAATATTGGAAATAAAGGATAAAAGGAAGATAATGACCAGTCCGATAATCATTTGACCGGCTCTTGAATCACGAAAAAATTTATACAGATACAAAAATATGAAATAAACCAGAACAATATCCAGAATATCCCAGATAGTAACCGTAATAAATTTATAGGTGAATAATTCCATAACTATTTCTTTCCAACTATTTTATCGGCAACCCGGACTGCCCGGTATGTTTCTTTGACATCATGGACACGAACAATATCAGCCCCGTTCAATACCGAACCGGTGACTGCTGCCAGCGTTCCTTCCAATCGTTCATCAACTGGTAAGTTCAGCAAATTACCAATAAAAGATTTCCGGGAAGGTCCCACCAATAACGGATAACCGGCGCTTTTAAATTCTTTTAAATGACGAAGAATATCATAATTCTTTTGCCAGGGCTTACCAAATCCAATACCCGGGTCCAGCGCGATTTTCGCTCTATCAACGCCCAACTTGCTTAATTTATCAGCAGCCCGAACCAGATACACCAGAATCTCCTCAATCATATTTCCATAAGTTGGATTTTTTTGCATATTTTCCGGCGTACCTTGAATATGCATCAGCACCGCAGAGGCACCATGCTTTTTAATCACCTCTGACATTTTAGGGTCAAAATTCAAACCGCTGATATCATTGACAATATCTGCGCCAGACATCAGTGCTTTTTCTGCCACTTCACTTTTGTACGTATCAATTGAGAGGGGAATACCACTCTTTTGACGAATTTTTTCTATCACCGGTATGATACGGCTTAATTCTGTTTCAATATCCACTTTATCGGCTCCCGGGCGAGTGGATTCTCCACCAATATCGATAATATCAGCCCCTTGGGTGACCATTTCCATCGCACGAGTGTAAGCGGTCTCTATACCAGCGTAATGCCCGCCATCGGAAAAGGAGTCCGGCGTGACATTCAGTATTCCCATAATCAATGTTTTCTCGGTAAGATTAAACTTTTGGCCACCTGCCTGAAAAATAGTCCCGGAGTCTCTGTTTAAAAAGTTTTGCAACTCCTTCTGTAACTGCGCCAGGTCGAAATATTGATAATTCAAATTTTTAGCCAGTTGTTTCAGTTGTTTACGTGTACCTATGATCAATGCAGTAGCCTTTTCTACAGAACAATTCACAACGCCTTTTGAAACAGCGACCTCTCCACCTACTGAGAGCATTTGCTGTTTTA
>CAYTLS010000095.1:4226-6922 GCA_964438745.1 uncultured bacterium | reverse complement strand
ATAAAGAATTAACCGATTCCCGCTATATTTCTGAACAGGGGAGACCCGATCTGCTGGAAATCAAAATTCCAACCCTGCCCCAGGTTCGCATGGACGATTATAAAATTATGATCAATATTCCCGGCTATGAAAACTACCAGGAAAAACTGATTGACGTACAGGACAAAACAGTAAAATTAAAATTGCAAAAGAGTATGTTGCGGTTGAATTTTGTCAACCTGGATCAAACAATGTTTGAGCCGGGTTTTGTGCATATAAGCAATCGGTACGGTCTGGAAGAAAAATATTCATCCATGGAACTCAAACAGGGCATCTCATTTTATGATATTGAATTTCCGATCAAAATTTACAGTAAAAAAGGGAGTATTTCGATATTTGACAAACAGGGCAATATGATTGATACACTGATCGTGGAATCACCCGGCTATTATGATCTGATGTTCAAGGAAAGAACACGCGAATTTCCAGCTATTTTTTATGACATCAGCCAGGGACAGACCAAACCGGAAACTTTTGAAAAATGGGTCAATGAAAAGAAAGAAACTTCAGAAGGTATTTTTCTCTATGTGACCAATGGCTATGAAAAAATATTTAACTCCAACCCGGATAATATTATTGCGGTTTCCAATAAAATTTATCGGCTGGTTCCGCGTACCAGTAACGTACTGGAATCTATGGGGCAGTTTACAAAGAATTTTAAGCAATTTGCCAGTGATGCCAATTTGACCAATGAAGAATTATACGGAATAAAACTGGCACCGCGATATTATATCTTTCTGAGCAATGACAATGTCGAGCGGTTGAAATTTGCCGTCGATAAATTAATTAAAAAGATCGAGGAATTGGAAATTAAGAATAATAACCTCATCATTTTTATTAATCAAAGCAAAAAAGAATCTGCGCTTATAAAACAATTAAAAAACAATAATATTAATGTTCAATTCATTTAAATCACTTTCGGAGGACAAATGAAAGTATTTTATAAAATAATTCCGTTTCTTTTTATCCTATTATTGTCCCAAAATCTGGTGGCAGAAAATGTTACCGGCAAAATGCCTCTCAACCAACCGATCAAATACCAGATGCCGGCGGCAGATGATGATCTGCAATTGGATCTGGTAAAAGTCGCTGACACCGAGCGCATGAATATACCCTGGGAAGTCTATTCAGATCGGGATAATAATCAGACTTATTTGACCATGGGATTTGAAAAAACCTTTAAAAAGATTCAATATCTGGACAACTTTTTTGTATACGAAGAAGAGGGTAATTTTATACATATAATCAAGGATGATAATTTCAATAAAACCATATTCAGCGAATCGGCGGAAGATTATGGCTGGATTGAAAAATCCAAAATGCTACTCTGGAGTCATGACCTGGTGACCATGAAAGGGAAGATCAATCGCAAAGCAATGATCCTCAATACTATAGAGCATTTGAAAGGTGAGAATGAGAATGACACGCCGGATATTGTGAAATTTCGAAAAGGCCCGGCATATAACGCCCATCTTACCGGTGAAGAATCGCAACTCTTTCAATTTTTCTACATCTACAAAATCTCTGAAGACGGGCAATCGGTACTTTTGGGTAAAAACAGCTTTTTTGGTCCCACTACAGTCCGCAAAGTGATGAAAGGATGGGTTCCCCGTAGTCGCGCTATCTTTTGGTTTAACCGTCTGGCAGTGGAACCGAATTGGAAACAGGAAGCTGTCGAACAACGCAAGAATGGCCGCAAGGTTACCTTTTTTGGGCACAAGCCGGAAGCAAAAATATTTAGCAAGGGTATGGAATTTAACTCTGGGGAAGTGATCTGGAATAATGATCCCCTCAGTACAACCCGGCTAATTGGAGAATGGCGTCGCTTTCCGGTATTGCGCGCTGATGAAGACCATAAAGAGATTATTACCACCGGCGTTATGGGAGATATCTATACGAAAGAAGGCAAATTACTAGCGGAAGAAAATCAAAAAATCGCGGAAATGAAACGCAAGATCGATAATCAGATTGCCCATAAACGTAATATTAAAATTGTATTTGTTGTAGATGGTACCAAATCCATGTCAGGTGTTTTTAAGGCTGTATCCCAGGCTGTAAAAACCTCTGCCGAAAAACTAAATCTGGAGTACCGGGGCAAATACGGTGAAAATTCCATTGATTTTGCCGGTGTGATCTATCGCGATTATACCGAAGGGCGGGCACGTCAGGTCAGAACCCTGGGCTTTAATTCCACCCAAAGCTTTGAAGATTTCTTTGATCCTGCCGAAGCCCGGGATATCAACAACAACACCTACTATGAATCCATGTATCTGGGCCTGGAAACAGCATTGCGCTCCCTGGGACTGGACAAAGATCAAACCAATGTTGTGATCCTGATCGGTGATGCCGGCAATCATTATCCCGATCAAAAGGGACGAACAGCCAATGAAATCGCCGCATTAATGGCGGAAAAGTATTGCCACTTCATTGCTATTCAGGCTCATAATTCCTCCCGATCCAATGCCTATGATGCCTTTATCAAACAAAATAAAGTCATTGCCTATTCCACCGCGACGAAATACAGAAAAATTCTGGCGAAAAAATACCAGGACCTCTATGATCTCGGTGACTTGACCTGGAAAGAAGATGGCAATAAGTTTAATCTGACCCAATCTCCCCTGGGCGCCAAAGTCATCGGCCTCAATGCTGATACCCAA
>CAYTLS010000095.1:0-4216 GCA_964438745.1 uncultured bacterium | reverse complement strand
ATTGAGCAATTCATAAAAGGGGTGGATACCAGCAATGATAGTCTGATTGCAAAATTGAATGGCATTGTAGGTGGTAAAGGTTTTGAAAATGACCCGACAGCAGTTAAAAGCGAAGAGCAGAAAACCAATGATTTTTATACACTTCCCTTTGCCGAAGGAATCTGGGCGGTTTTTCAACAGAGTGGATTGAGCCTGGAGGAACTGGCTACCCTGAAAGTTGATAAATACCAGGTATATACACCGGGTTATACCTCTTTTACAGTGGCGGGACAATCAGAGCCGGTATTGAAACGGGTCTTGCTGATGGATGCTACGGAACTGGGGGATCTGGAAAGATGCCTGCGTAAATTACGCTCTGCCACCAGTGGTAGTCAGCGCCGGGAAGCGCTTTACGAAACATGGCTGGAAATCCTTAAGGAGTATCTCGGCGAAACACAGAATGAGGACGCTCTGAAGAATCTATCCATGGAGCAGATCAACCAAAAACTCTGGGAATTACCAGGCACCAATTCCATGATTAGTGATATAAAACTCAAAGATATTCACAATGAGGCCATGTTGACGGACAGGGAACTGAATATTTATATTACGAAAATACTGGAGAAGCATGGTCGCATTCAGAATATTTTCTTTTCCCATAATTATCGTTACGGATTCCGGTCCAATGAACGGCCATACTACTGGATTGATGAAAGTTTGTTACCGTAAATCCACTATTTGATAGATCAATAATTATAAGGCGGCAATTAGATTGTCGCCTTCATTAATAATCATAAAAGGCATGAAAAAAAATCTATTTAAAATAAAGAATCTGACCCGCTATTTTGATGGCAAGCAAGTGCTGAATATTCAGGAATTGAATCTGCCCAGAGGCGAGGTCGTTTGTATAGTCGGTGAGTCGGGCTGCGGCAAAACAACTCTGCTGGAACTGCTGGGTTTAATGACAAATCCGGCACAGGCTGATCCGCAATACGCCGATAATCAGATCCTTTTAAGAACCGGTGAAAAAATAATCAATTACCGCCATGAACTGTGGCATTCCGATGAAAAAAGCGCTGAAGTGAGACGCAATAACTTTAGTTTTCTTTTTCAGCAGGCGAATCTGCTGCCTGATCTTAATGTGCAGGAAAACGTCATGCTGCCCTCTATTATCAAAAGTCCTCGTGAAACCAGGGACAATATCACAAATATCGACAAAATATTCAATGAAGTACAGATCTCTCATCGACGGGATTTTGCCACCGATCAATTGTCTGTGGGCCAGAAACAGCGTACCGCCTTTGCGCGCTCTGTATTTCGGGAACACTCTGTTTTGTTCGCTGATGAACCCACCGGCAATCTGGATCCCTTCAATGCCCGCACTGTTTTTGAACTGATCAAAAAGCATGTGGATAAAAATCCGGAAAATACAGCGATTATCGTCACGCATGATATTGAATTGGCATTGGAATTTTCCGATCGAATCGCGGCTCTCAGCCGTAATGGATTTTGTGACAATTCCCGTGTATTCTACAAACAAGATCAACACTGGTATAATGAGAAAAGCCAGCAGCGTATTCCAGCTGAAGATACCCAGAAAAATATTGAGGACCTGATCCAGGATCAGATTGACAAAAAGGAGATTACTGAGTCCGGCCGACAACATTCCGGTGGAATCGCTGAATTCGAAAAATTCTTTGGTGAGCGGGCAAAAAATGAGTTTTCACTGATCAAATCCACTCACACAGGGAAGAAGAAACTGAATCTCAGCGCTTTTTTAATTTTATTTATATTGGTTGCAGGTTTTCTGGCGATTGGATTTGCCAACGGAAGCCTGGCGGATCTGGCCAGAAAAATGTCGGACCCCTTTGTTAATTGGTTGGATTTGGAATTGACCGATAAATATCGCTACCAGCCGGATAAGATTATCAATAAATTGAGAGAACCGGGCAATTTTGAACAATATTCCATAGCCCAGATCAGTCGATTTTCCCAGTTTTCTATATTGATTCAGGATAAAAAACTGGCCGGTTCCCGGTTTATAAAAGGACGAACCATCAGCCTGAATGACGAAGTGCTGGATAAAATAACCGGTGAAAAATTTATAGTTAAGGGAAGTGGCTTTTCGTCAGAAAAAGATATCGGGTTGATTGTGACAGACTCCTTTTTTGAGGATTTTGGGTACAGTCGGAAGGATCTTTTTGTTAAGATGGTCTACAGTTCCGCAAACCATCCGGAAAAGATCATTCCAATTCCAATTCGCGGTATCGTCAGTGAACTGCCAGGCGACAATGATTTTCTATCCACCGATTATTTCAAATATGAGCTCTATCACAGCCGCAATTACCCCCAGCCTTTCAACCCTTACCGGACAGAGCGATTATTGATTTTTGTTCCGGTGAATGAGGCAAGAAGTTTTGCATTGCTGGATTCACTTGATGCGTTTTTCCGGTCTGAAGATTTACCTGGAAAGGTGCGCCATCCTTTCTTGTCCGATCCACAACCCTATGACCAGGCGTATCAGCAAGGGTTTATTTTACCGGTTAATTTCGCCGCTCCCTTATCCATCACTGAAATCGATCATATATTTGAAATCATTCAGGAGCAGCCACAGTTTTCTGAGCTGGCAATGACACAATTTTACCGTACTAATTTTGATAACCGCAGCAAAGCCGAAATCATTCATGACAAGCTTTCCATTAACCTCAGTTCGATTGATAATGTTTTCGCCCTGAAAGCATTTCTGCTCAAAGAATTCAATATTTCTCTGGATGTGGCGCGGGTGGAATTGCTGAACAATTTTTATAAGGTCAAGAAAATCACGATAGCCTTGTCCTGGACAATAATATTCTTTGCCATTTTTTCGGTGAATATTTTTGTTTTCTTTTATCTTTATATCAATTTATACAAGCAGCGAATCCATCTGGGATCATTAAAAGCCTTTGGATTAACTTCTCAACGATTGAACCGGTTTTATATTCGCAAGATGATGGCTTTCCTGATGCGTATATTATCCCTCAGCCTGTTGACAAGTATTATCCTCGGCTATCTTGGGTTTGTGCGGTTGCTGTGGCGAATATTCACAGGAATCAAAACGGAATCGCTTTATTTTGATCTGATTGATTTTAATAATTTGCTTGATATTAAAAATCTGTCGCTGCCGGTCTTTATATTATTCTTGATCATTGGTACCTATTATTCATTGCGGATTGCCGGCAACCGGATTTTGAGTTACAGTCCGGGTGATCTTGTTAAAGACCGGGTGAAATAGAATTAACCTTTTTTAAATTGGATTCATTATGAAATTTACCCATGCCATTACGAAGCGTCCGTGTAAAAATATTATCAAAGGCCTGACCAAAGCCGGTTTGGGAATTCCAAATTATCCCCTGGCCCTGCAGCAGCATGAAAAATATTGTGAAGTCCTTGAAAATTGTGGCTTAACTCTAACAATTCTGGATGGTGATGAAAATTTTCCCGATTCAACCTTTGTGGAAGACACCGCAGTGTTGACACCGGCGTGCGCGATCATTACCAATCCGGGCGCGGAATCCCGTCGTCATGAAATCAATACCATGGTGCCAGTGATAGACCGGTTTTACGAGCAGATTAAAAGGATTCAATCTCCCGGTACACTGGATGGTGGCGATGTGATGAATGTTGACGGGCATTATTACATTGGGTTATCCGCACGAACAAATAGGCAGGGCGCGGAGCAATTGATTGAAATTTTAAGAAATCATGGCTTGAATGGCAGTATGGTTGGTATGAGCCAAATGCTACATTTAAAAACAGGACTTGCTTATCTTGGAAATAATGACCTGGTGGTTGCCGGTGAATTTATACAAAACGCCTTGTTTGATGATTTCAATCATATTAAGGTCCCGGAAAGTGAAATCTATGCTGCAAATTGTATTAACATTAATAATAAAGTTCTTGTCCCGGCAGGATTTGATGAAACCCGGCGGATGATAGAGGTTTTCGGATATGATACCATCGCTCTGGAGATGTCGGAATTTCAAAAAGTTGATGGTGGATTGAGTTGTCTTTCTTTGCGTTTTGATTTGGGTTTATAACTATCTAAATCCACATTTTTAAAAATATTACGCTATATCATAAATCATTCAAAAATGCTTGAAATAATAATTATAATAGAGTAAACTAGAAGTTGACTAAAACCTAAAAATAGAAAGAGGCAATTATGGCTTATTTAACGATTGATGATTTAAGGTCTTTA
>CAYTLS010000094.1:0-6961 GCA_964438745.1 uncultured bacterium | reverse complement strand
TTCATTAATTACGGTCTACCTAAATAAACATATAATGCCCTATCATTTTTTACCGGTGGCAGCCCCCCTGGCAATAGCCTCGTCGCTGGGACTCTTTTCTATCTGGGGTAAATTTTATTTCTTATCATTTCCAATAATCCTGATAATCATTGCTCTCAGCATGTTGCTTGTGGCCAGGGAAATTCTCGATATAATTAAACGGGAAAGGGTGCAGCGCGGATTGATGTATATCAATCATCCCTATGAATGGTTATTTTTTACAATGGGTGAAAAAATAGGCCAATCCCTGCAGGAGGTTACTACAGAAGAAGATGAAATTTATGTCTGGGGCGCGCAATATGAAATTTATCTCTGGGCGGAGCGACCATCACCGACAACAACCCTGTTCTGCCCTCATCCAAGTGTTGCCGGGTATGTACCGGCACCCTTTTTCGAAGAGAATAGGATTTTGCAAAAACTTGAAAGCAGTCCCCCGAAATATATTGTCATTACCGCAGAAACCCGGGGATTTGATCGTTTTCAAACTTTTATCCGTGAGAACTATTATCGCGTTCAGGGAAAAGATGAGGAGATTCAGATATTCCGGTGGATTTTTGCGGATTTTCTCAGCAATACTGTTGAAGAAGCAAAAGACAGAAAAAAAGATTTGGAAAACTACACAGCATACCAGAAAAAAATGGTGGAAAATAGTGGAAAAACAGAGGCTCTGCTCCGGAAAGGTAAGACAACCCAACAAGCTTACCCTTATCAAAAAATATTAACGATCAACCCCTTTCATTATGAAGCCAATGAACAATTGGCCAATATCTATCATGAAAAAGGAAATGTGGACGGAATTATGCGGTCCTTGCATTATCTCTGGATGAATAGTTCCAATCCTTTCTTTGTCGCTAAAAAACTGGGGGAGATCTGTTTTTATAATAAAATTTATGACCAAAGTGAGAAACTGTTTCAACGGGCGCTTTTATTAGATCCTCTTGCAAAGGAATTGCATAAATTGCTGGGCATCGCTTTATTTTACCAACAGCAATTCAAAGAATCGCAACACCATCTTGAAACCTATTTATTGCATCAGGCCAATGACACGGAGGCCCTGGAAAAATTAATGGAAATCTATTGGCTCACCAATCGTAAAAATGAAGCGCAACAAATGGGATCGCAAATAATTAAAAAATATCCCGGCAATAAAGCACTGGCCCTCAAAATTAATTCCATCAAAACCATTACTATTAATCCCTATGATAAGCCGGCCGGCCAAATAAAAGTTGTTTCGGAAGGGTCTCAATTCCTCTACCATTCTCTGGCGCTGGTAAATCGCGAACAGTCCATACGGCTGGCGCAAGCAGGATTCAATCTATCGTTGTTACCTTATGAGAAAGATCAGATTCAGGCTAAAGGTAAATGGGAGTTGCTAAAAAAACTGGAAAACAAACAGATCGGAATTGCCGATGTTCATGTTCGCCATCAATGGCCGCCTAAATTGGAACCGCCAAAATCAGGGCATTGGGTTGTGATTCAGCCCTGGGAATTCGGCTATTTGCCCGCGCAATGGGTCGATGTTTTCAATAGATGGGTGGATGAAATGTGGGTTCCCTCGCATTATGTCAAACAGGTCTATCTGGATAGTGGCATCGATAGCGAGCGTGTATTTGTAGTCCCCAATGGAGTGGATACCGGGAAATTTAATCCAAGCGCGCGTCCCTACCCGCTTAAGACCAATAAAAAATTCAAATTTCTTTTCATTGGCGGCACAATCTACCGTAAAGGTATCGACATTTTGTTGCAAAGTTATATCGATGCTTTTTCCAAACAGGATGATGTTTGTCTGGTGATCAAGGATTTTGGTGGCGAGTCCTTTTACAAGAATCAAAATTTCAAAGACAAAATAGCCAAACTGATGCAGGAGAAAAATACTCCCGAGATCGAATTTATCAATGAAACATTATCTGACGAAGATCTGATTGGTCTCTATACCGCTTGCCATGTCCTGGTGCATCCGTATCGCGGTGAAGGATTCGGATTGCCGATTCTGGAGGCTATGGCCTGTGGAATTCCAACGATCATAACCCATGGCGGGGCCGCTTTGGATTTTTGTAATAATCGCACCTCGCTGTTTATAAAAGCAGAAAAAAAAGCCCACTCTGCCGATATAATTAGCGGCAGGAAATTGATTGATAATGCCTGGTTTTGGGAAGCAGATAAAAGTGATCTCGCGGAAAAACTGCAATTTGCTGTCAGAAACCCTGAAATCATGACTAAAATGGGTAAATATGCCGCTAACTATGCCAGTAAGAACTGGGACTGGAATGTAATAACTTTTTTAACCCAAAACCGTATTCAGAAACTGATCAGCAAACCAATCATACGCTTTCAATCTGACATCTACGCTATTATCAACGCAGTTGATCAGGCTGATTCCCAAAACAGCATGTCTGAACTGCTAAACCGGTATCTTCGCGACTATACGCAAAGCCGGTTGCCAAATCGTTTATTGGGAATAGTCTTATGTGCAAAAAATATGCATGATGAAAAAATATTGCGGAAATATCTTCCGCTATTAGAAAAAACGTATGCAGACAATTCCCTGGTGTTGAATTTAATCGGGATTATTAATTTTGAATTGGGAGAACACGAGACTGCCATTGAAAATTTAAAACAATCCCTGGCCTACAATGAAGATTCGCTTGATCCGCGTCGTAACCTCGCTGAGATTTATATTCTCACTGAACAGTTTGAAGCAGGAATCAAAGAATTCATTGAGGTGATAGAGCGACATCCTTATGATGTGCAGGCGTTGACGCGAATGGCTCAGTTCAGTCTGGAAACCGGGCGTGAAAAGGAAGCGCAAAAGTATATACAGCGTATACTTGACGTGGACTCAAAAAATGAACTGGCATTGCAATTGAAAACTCATATAGAAAATCAACAAAATAAAGGACCCGAATGACATATAAAAAATTATCCCTTTGCATGATCGTCAAAAATGAAGAAAAAATGTTGGCAGAATGCCTGCAAAGTGTTGCTGATGTTGTAGATGAAATGATTATCGTGGATACCGGATCAACGGATAAGACAATTGACATTGCTAAAAAATATAAAGCTGAAATCCACACATTTGATTGGAATGGAGATTTTTCGGCAGCCCGCAATGAATCGATCAAATATGCCTCTGGCAACTGGATACTCTGGATGGATGCTGATGAACGATTGAACCCGGATTCCAAGGAGGAATTACGCTCGATAGTAAACAAAGCAGCCACGCAGCCGGAAATATATAAGGTCAATATTAAAAATTTTCAAAAAGGGGATTATTTTTACATATCCGACGCGCATCGTTTATTCAGCAATCATTTTAATATTGAGTTCAGCGGACGAATTCATGAACAGATTTCACCAAGTCTGAAAAAGATCGGCGGGCGGGAAGTCGCTACGAATATAGAGATCTACCATTACGGCTACAACCTGGATGAAACAGAACAACAGAAAAAGAATGCGCGAAACCTGGCATTATTGGAAAAGATGGTCAGTGAACAGCCGGATTACGCCTATGGATATTATACATTGGCGCAAAATTATGCGATGAGTGAAAAATATGAAGAAGCAGTCAAAAATTTCCAAAAAGCCCTGGATTTACGTCAGTTGAACAAACAGATGACTGCTTCATTGTTGGTGACCTATGCAGAAGTTCTCATGAAAATGGAAAATTTTACGGCAGCTGTTGAAACCATCAACCGATCCCTGAAGTTGGAAAAGGATCAAACCGGCGCTTATTATCTGCTTTATAAAATTGCTTTGAAGCAGGGGAACCGGGTAGAGGCCAGGAAATGGCTTAAATACTTGCTGGATAAAAACCGATTACTCCGAAAATCCGGAAAACGCGGATCAACCGATGTAATTATCGAAGATGAAAAAATTCTGCAGGAAATAGCTAAAATTGACCTGAAAACCAAAAATCTGAAAGATTGTATTGCCACCTGTGAAGAAATCATAAAATTAAATCAAAATAATGTTTTTGCTCATCGAACTTTATTAAATTGCTATATGGATCAAAAGTCCTTCGATAAGGCTTTTAACCATTTTCAACATCTTAAATCCGACTTTACAATCAAAGATGTGAAATTTTTGGAAATTATTGGGACACTGTTGATAAAAAATCATAAACACGCCGAAGCAACTGTTGTGTTTGATCTAATTTTGACCCTGGACCAAAACAATCAAAATGCGCTTAAGAAACTGGTGGGCCTGCTGGCGAAAACCGGTCACCGGAAAGAGGCTGAAGAACTCCTCATTGCCTTTCAGCAACACTTAAAAGGGAAGTGAGATGCAAAAAAAAGTAAATATCAAAGAATCCTTTCAAAGATTTAGTTCCGTGCAAAAAATAACAACTTTGTTTTTTATTTTTACCCTTCTTTTTGCATTTATTGCCTGGCTATTTTTGGAAGATTTTAAACTTTTCCTGATGTTGGCAGGTATTTCCTCTTTGGTGTCAATAATGATCTTTAATGCCACCAAAAAAAATAAACCCTTTGTGATTACCAAGTCCTCATTGGAACAATTCCGTTTGATGGGAGAAGCGAATTTTTATCGCATTGAAAAGAAATTTTTTGCCACGTCACCATTTGCATCACAATTTCGGATTAAAAACCTATTGATGATCCGTGAGTACCGTCAGGATGGTACTTTGTTCCAGGAAACGCCTTATAGAAAAGGAAAAATTTGGGGTGAAGTCAAAACCTTTGGTATAAACGGACAATTACGGAAATCGGCCTCATACCGGCAAGGCGATGTCGATGGTGTCAATATTGAAACCGATGTCAATGGTGTCAAGAAAGAAACAACTTATAAAGGTGCGCACCTTCATGGCACTTCAAAAATTTTTGACAAGGAAACCGGAAATCTCATTTCCGAGGAAAATTTCCGCTATGGTATTCATCACGGTCCGTCCCGCTACTATGATGGAAAAAGCGGCCATTTAATTCGTGAGGAAAACTTTAAGGATGGACGTAAATACGGCATATTCAAAGAATATAATGAAAATGAAATCCCAATAAAAGAAACTGAATACAGGGATAATCACATTCATGGCAAAGAGATCGAATATTATTCCAACGGAACAATTAAATCCGAGGTCGACTACAAACTGGGGAAAAAGGAGGGGCTGGCAAAAGAATATTACGAAGATGGTACGATCAAAACTGAAAAACGCTATCGTGATGACAAAAAGCACGGCCCGCAAATCTCCTATTATAAATCCGGCGATATTATGTCTAAACATTTTTATGATAGCGGCGAGAAAAAAGGGAATCCTATTTTTTATGATCCTGACGGTAATCCGGTGGAATAGATTTTTGGACTAGATTGAGGTTAAGGCTGAGGGGCAATTTCAATGGATATTTTTGACACTGTTGTTTTATCCGGTTCATATTTTACAAAATTATTTTCAATAAATTGTTGCATTAGATAAGCATCTCCCGTCGTGAAGAATTGATAATTGGCTGTAGGCCCCGGTGAAAGTATATTTTTTTCTGTCAGGATATTTTTTGTATGAACTGCAATTGCCGGTGCGGGATTATATATTTCAACACTATCAGGAAGTATTTGTTTGATCGGTTTTTCTAAAAAGGGAAAATGCGTACATCCCAGGACAAGCGCATCAATATTATTACAAATCATTGGCGCCAGGTACTTTTGCAAGAGTATTTTTGTAGACTCTGTCATTATTTGATTTTTTTCCACGGCTTCGACCAATCCAATACCAGGTCTTTTATGCACTACTACATGTCTTGCGAATTGATTTTTTGTATTGATAAAATGATCACTCCGAAAAGTGTTACGGGTAGCCAGGATACCGATATGACCTGTTTCAGAGGCTTGTGCTGCTGGTTTAATAGCTGGTTCGATTCCTATGAAAGGTATGTCATATTTACGCCTGAGATGGCGAATGGTCAGGCCGGTGGCCGTATTGCAGGCGGTAATTATAAGTTTACAGTCATGAGCAATAAGAAATTCTGTGATTTGTTCGGATAACCGGATTACTTCCTTTGCAGATTTTTCGCCGTAAGGGCAATTTGCCGAATCACCAAAATAAATAATAGCTTCGCCCGGCAGAAGTTTCACAACCTCATTCAGCACCGAGATGCCTCCAAATCCGGAATCAAAGATACCGATGGGATATTTTTGGGGTTGTTTTTTCCTTTTCATAAGCGGTTTTATACTCTTATTGCACATCATAATATCATTGAAAATTATCATGTTTATGGTAAAAGTCATAGACTTTAATGGGTCACACCGGCATTATTCATAAACTATGAAAAAATCTTCGGTGAAATTGCTTGACTAACTTAATTATCCAATTAATAAGGCGGCTTGACATTCCGCCGAAGAACCTGTATGTTGATATTAGTTTATTAGATAAGTTTCGAATAAACAATATCTTGAATGATTGTTATTCATAATAAAAAAATGGAGGTTTTAATGAAAAGAGTACAAAACAAAGTTGCAGTAGTTACCGGTGGTTCACTGGGAATAGGCAAGTCATCCTGTGAATTATTGGCAAAAGAAGGTGCCCGGGTTGCCGTCACCGATATAAAAGATTCTGAAGGTAAAAAAGTTGTTGCTGATATAAATGAGTCAGGTGGAACCGCAAAATACTGGCATTTGGATACATCCAATGAAAAAGAAGTTGAAAAAGTATTTTCAGAAGTTATAGAAGAATATGGAAAAATTGATATTCTTGTTAATAATGCCGGAATAGCCGGTGTAAACAAGCCAACTCATGAAGTTGACCGGGATGAATGGAAGAAAGTCATTGACGTCAACATCAATGGAGTCTTTTATTGCACAAAACATGTGGTACCTTATATGAAAGAAAATAAAGGTGGCAGTATTATCAATATGTCATCAATTTATGGTATTCAGGGAGCCGCTGACTTACCACCCTATCACGCGTCCAAAGGTGCGG
>CAYTLS010000093.1:1580-7019 GCA_964438745.1 uncultured bacterium | reverse complement strand
AAATATCGAAGAACAGCACCGGTTTTTCTTTTCTTTAGGACATCGTTTCTAACCATCTTAAAAAAATATTAATTTTTTATTTGCATCAACAATCATTTTTTGTATATTTATTCAAATTTAATGAATAAATATACGGTAGGGAAATGAACAAGAAAAACAGACTCGAATTCGTCAAAAAAATAATCAAGGAAAATAAGATTACCTCGCAACATGAGTTGCAGCAATTTTTACAGAAAGAAGGCATTGCCGTAACCCAGGCGACTTTATCCAGAGATTTGAGCACGCTGAAAGTGGTCAAGATTGTGGATGAGGATTATGGTCATATTTACGCGCTCCCCTCCAGCGTGGACAATTTGAATGAATATAGAGTCAATTACTTTCCTGTGGAAAATTTTAAATCCATAAAATTTTCAAAAAATCTGGCTGTGATCAAGAGCACCCCATCCTTCGCCTCCAGCATGGCATTGATTATTGATCAGTTGCAAATGGATGAAATGATCGGATCAATTGCCGGCGATGATACCGTCATGATCATTCTCAGCGAAAATACCAATCCCACTGAATTTACTACAGCGCTCAGACGAAGAATCCCCGTTCTGCGGGAAATTCTATAATACAACAATACTCACAACAGAAAAACAGAATTAGCACATAGAGTGCTCCATGCAAGGATTTTGAGAATTATTCTCAGTCTTCGAGTACAGGAACAATAAAATTAAATATAAAGGTTTAAAAAAATGAGCAAAGAAAAAGTAGTTTTAGCCTATAGCGGCGGTCTGGATACATCCGTTATTTTAAAATGGCTGCAAAATAAAGGCTATGACGTAATCGCCTATGTGGCCGACGTCGGACAGAAAGAAGATTTTAAAGAAGTAAAGGAAAAAGCGCTGAAAACCGGCGCGTCCAAAGTCTATGTAGAAGATTTACGCAAGGAATTTGTCACGGATTATATCTTCGCGGCATTAAAAGGAAATGCAATTTATGAAGGACGTTACCTGCTGGGAACCGCCCTTGCCCGACCACTCATTTCCAAAAAGCACATTGAAATTGCACACCAGGAAGGCGCGACATATGTATCTCACGGTGCCACCGGAAAAGGCAATGACCAGGTGCGTTTTGAATTTTCCTACTACGCGTTGGATCCGAGCATCAAAGTCATCGCTCCCTGGAAAGATGCGGAATTCCTCTCTCAGTTCAAAGGCCGTGGTGATCTGATCGAATATGCCGAAAAATATGATATCCCGGTCAAGGTCACCAAATCCAAATCCTACAGCGAAGATGAAAATCTCATGCATATCAGTCACGAAGCGGGTATTCTGGAAGATCCCTCAAAACGCTGTACCGAAGACATCTTTTCCATGACCACCAATCCCAAAGATGCGCCGGACATTGAAGATTGTATTGATATCGAATTCATAGATGGTATGCCGGTACGGGTCAAAAACCTTTATGACGGTGATGAGTATAAAGACCCCCTGGAACTCTTTGAATATCTTAACTTTATCGGTAAAAAACATGGAGTGGGACGTATTGATATTGTGGAAAACCGCTATATTGGAATCAAGTCCCGCGGTGTCTATGAAACACCCGGTGGAAAAATTCTCTGGGATGCCCATCGCGATCTGGAAGGAATAGCCATGGACAAGGAAGTGATGCATATTCGCGATTCCCTGATCCCCAAATTCTCTCAGATCATTTACAATGGCTACTGGTTCTCACCGGAAATGGATTTTCTAATGGCCGCATTTGAACAAAGCCAGGTAAAAATTAATGGTACTGTTAGCCTTGCCATCTACAAAGGCAATGTGAGTGTTATCGGACGAAAATCACCGATCTCGCTCTATGATGAAGACCTGGCCAGCATGGAAGTTGAAGGCGGATATAACCAGGAGGAAGCTGCCGGATTTATTAATGTTAATGCCATCCGCCTGAAAGCTCATAATATTCTGATGAAACAAAAAAATCCCTATGACTGGCGGGAAAAATTAACCCGAAAAAAGATCAAAGATAAAAAATGAAACTCTGGAAAAAATCCTTTACCCCTGATGAACAGGTAGAAGACTATACAGTCGGCAATGACTATCTGCTGGATCAAAAGCTGGTCAAGTATGACTGCCGGGCTTCAATCGCTCATGCTAAGATGCTCAACAAGATTGGCATTTTAACAGAAAAAGAGACGAGCGCTATCATTCGGGAGTTGGAAATTATCATTGCTCTAAATGCTGACGGAAAGTTCATTATCAAAAAAAGCGATGAAGACTGTCACACAGCGATTGAAAACCATCTCACCAAAAAACTGGGCGATGCCGGTAAAAAAATTCACACGGCCCGCTCGCGAAATGACCAGGTATTGACAGCATTACGCCTCTACTACAGGGACAAACTAGAGGATTTAAACGAGTTAAGCGACTCTTTTACACATACACTTTCAGAAAAAGCCCGGGAATTTGATTCCATAAAAATTCCCGGCTTTACTCATACCCGCAAAGCTATGGTGACCTCTGTGGACACCTGGCTCCTGGCTTTCGGGGACTCTATGACCGATAATTTAAAATTTTCAACCACAGTTTACGAACTGATTTCCCAGTCACCCCTGGGGACAGGTGCCGGGTATGGCATACCACTGAACCTGGACCGCGAAATGACAGCTGAGTTGCTCAACTTTGCAAAGGTCCAGAAAAATCCAATCTATACGCAAAACAGCCGGGGAAAGTTTGAATCCCTGATACTAGCCCTCCTTAGTTATATCATGTTTGACCTTAACAAACTTTCTTCTGATCTGATTTTGTTTACCATGCCCGGCATGAATTTTTTCGAATTGCCTGATGAATTCACCACCGGCAGTTCGATTATGCCGCAGAAGAAAAATCCCGATGTGCTGGAACTGGTGCGGGGAAATTATCACAAAGTCTTGTCCCTGGAAATGCGCGTCAAGTCCATGATGTCCAATCTGATCATGGGCTATCACCGGGATTTTCAATTGTTCAAAGAGGCGGTCATGGAAGCCATTGCAGTGACTGAAAAAAGTATGCGCGTCACCAACCATGTTATCCAAAATCTGACGGTCAATAAATCCGTCTGCGAAACCCATATTGATAAAGAAGTGAGCGCCACTGAAAGGGTCTACAAACTGGTGGGCGAAGGCATTCCCTTTCGTGATGCTTATCGTATAATTTCAAAAGAGTATCACGATGAATAATTCCAGCAACCCTAAACTGCCACAATGGAAACGCGCCGTCATCAAAGTCGGCAGCGCGTTAATCGCACCGGAAAATGACGGCAACAGCCGGCGATACATTCTCGCAATTGCTAATTTTATCAATGAGTGTATCAAAGAGAGCAAAGAAATCATCCTGGTCTCATCCGGCGCAGCAGCCGGTGGCCGGGCATTGCAAACCAACATACCAAAGAATGTCCCCGTCTCCATTCCCCGTAAACAGGCCTTTGCGGCCCTGGGACAAATATTGATGATGGAAAAGTGGAATGCGCTTTTTGATGTCCATTGCGCTCAGGTGCTGATCACTCATGATGATATCAATAATCGCCGGCGGTATGTCAATGCGAAAAATACCATGGAAGAATTGCTGAAAATTAAGGCGCTGCCGATTGTGAATGAAAATGACACCGTGGCTGTCCAGGAATTGAAAGTGGGCGATAATGATAACCTGGCCGCTCACGTGGCGAATATGGTAGAGGCGGACCTGCTGATCATTTGTAGCGATATTAACGGACTATACAATTCCAATCCTAAATTCGATGAAAAGGCACAACTTATTCCCATTGTGAAAAAAATTGATAAGAAAATTTTTGCCATGGCCGGAATTTCCAATAATCCTGTTGCCACCGGTGGTATGAAAACCAAAATCGAGGCAGCGCAAAAAGCAACAACCCGTGGCATTGATACCATTATTATAAATGGAAAATCTCAGGATTCCTTTATCGAATTATTAAAAGGAAATGTCCCCGGCACCTTATTTAAACGGTTAGAAAATCCCAAAGCCGCCAAAAAACATTGGATTGACCACGGGATTAAATGTGAAGGGAGTTTACATATTGACCAGGGCGCTTATAAAGCCATTACCAATAATACCGCATCTCTTCTTCCCTCAGGTCTGGTACAAACCGAGGGCGAATTTTCACAGGGGGCAGCAGTTAATATTATTTATGAAAACACCCTAGTCGGAAAAGGAATTGTGCAATATTCTTCATGGGAACTGGATAAGATAAAAGGTAAACACAGCGAAGAGATCGAACAGATACTGGGCTTTTTTAATTGCAAGTCCATCGTGCACCGGGACGATATGGTGGTAAAAAAATAAACCCCCAGGGTCGGGCAGACCTTCGGGGTTTCAATAAACAGGACTATGAAATGAAACACAATGAAATCATAAAATTAGCAAAAAACTGTCAGCAAGCCAGTAAAACCCTGGCAACCTTATCATCGGCTAAAAAGAATGAAGCTCTGATAACAATCGCAGAAGAGTTGAAGGCTAATTATGCACAAATTATCAAAGCCAATGAAAAGGATATGGAAAATGCCCAGGCAAAAAACATTTCAAAAGCCATGCAGGACCGGCTGCAATTGACCAGAGACCGGATTATTGATATGGCAAAAGCAGTGGAAGAAATTGCAATACTCTCCGACCCAGTAGGAAAAATGAACAATTTTATCACTCGTCCCAGTGGCATCAAAGTGGGGAAAATGACTATTCCCCTGGGTGTAATCATGATGATCTATGAAGCCCGGCCCAATGTCACCTCCGATGCTGCAGCGCTTTGTTTCAAAGCCGGCAATGGCATTATTCTGCGCGGCGGTTCCGAAGCCTTTCACTCTAACCAATGCATCGCTGACATTATGCACGATGCCCTTGAAAAATGCCACATCCCCAAGGAGGTTATTACTTTTGTGCCGGACACGGACCGGGAAATCATGACTCTGTTATTGACCCTGGATGAAGCCATCGACCTGGTGATACCCCGTGGTGGTGAAGGCCTGATTCGTTTTGTGGCCAAAACCAGCACGATTCCGGTTTTGAAACATTACAAAGGGGTCTGTCATATGGTGGTGGATGACTCCGCTGACATGGATATGGCGCGCAAAATTCTTATCGATGGCAAAACCTCCCGTCCGTCTGTCTGTAATGCCCTGGAAACCCTGCTGGTTCATGAAAAGGTAGCGGAAGATTTTTTTAAAATTATTGACGCTGACGAAACATTACACCAGGTGGAATTTGCCGGCTGCAAAAAAACTCAACAGTTGCTGAAAAATGCCACTGCGGCCACAGAAACAGATTTTGCTGCTGAATACCTCAGTCTGAAAATTGCTGTAAAAGTCGTATCATCACTGGATGAAGCGATCGATCATATACAAAAATATACATCTGATCATACGGAAATTATTATTACGAACAATTATCAAAACTAGCAAAAATTCATCAA
>CAYTLS010000093.1:0-1570 GCA_964438745.1 uncultured bacterium | reverse complement strand
GTCATGGTCAATGCATCCTCCCGGTTTTCTGATGGCGGGGAATTTGGACTGGGCGCGGAGATCGGTATCTCTACCTCAAAACTCCATGCTTACGGCCCGATGGGGGTGGATTCTTTGACGACTGAAAAATTTGTGGTCTTTGGCGACGGACAAGTTCGTCATCCCAATTCAACCAATTCAACCAATTCAACTAGTTCAACCAATTCAACCAATTCAACCAATTCAACTAGTTCAACCAATTCAACTACTTAACCAACCTAACTCTCTCTCCCTGAAATAAGATGGAAGGCTGCCTAAACTCTCTCTCGGGCAGCCTTTTTTTATCTGTATTATTCGTAAAAACATGAACAAACCCCGCTTCGCGCCGATATGGTTCCTTCCGACATAGCTCGAATGTTTCATTAGAAACTATCAGAAATAACCGGAATATCATTCTACCTGTCCTATGCCGGATGTTCCATGAATTTTCCAACCTATTCTCTTATAATTTATTTTGAGTTGCATTCTTTCGTCCACTTATTTTGCTTCGATTGTTATTGTAGTTGAAGCCAACCCTTCAGCGCTGGCGGTTACCTCAATGTTTCCCGATTCATTGATGGATTGAATGATCGCCAGACATTTACCATTGTAGGCTTTACGCTGATTAGCGATGAATGGCTCATGGCTGGCCGGATAGCCATTATCGACAGCACGAACATAGCCTTTTCCCTGCACCTTGAATTTGATCAGATTATCCGCGCGAGGTACCCGGTTTCCCTTTTCATCCACGACTTTGACAGCGATGAAACTCAAATCCTTACCATCAGCATGAATGGCCTTTCGGTCGGCTTCCATAATTATGTTGGTAGCTTTTCCGGCAGTGTAAATGGTTTGCTCAAGGATTTCCCCCGTTACATTTCTTGCAATGGAATGAAGTTTTCCCGGCTCGAATGCTACCGGCCAGACCAGCTGAAAATCATCCTCACCTTTAACTTTTTTTCCTAAGGATCTATCATTCAGGAATAATTCTACCTCATCGAAATTTGTGTAAGCCCAGACATCAATTGTGTCGCCTTCCTGCCAATTCCAATGTGGGAATAGGTGTAGTGTGGGTTCCTCTGACCATTCGGACTTGTAAAAATAGTAGCCATTTTTCGGAAAACCACAGAGATCAACCAGGCCAAAATAGGAATTCTTCGCCGGCCATGGATAAGGTGTCGGCTCCCCAATATAATCAAATCCCGTCCAGATAAACATACCGGAAATGTGATCATGATTTTTGACAATCGACCAGGTTTCCTCATGGGTCGATCCCCAGGGCACGTGACAATTATCATAAGAAGAACACGAGTAGTCATCATTACCGTCATAAAAGGGTTTATCCCAGGCTTTCGGCCAGATGCGGACTGAATCCGACGGCATATCGTAATCACCACGGGAAGATAGCGCTGACTCTGTTTCTGTAGCAATAAAGGGTTTATTCGGGAAATAATTGGGTATATCAGCAAATTTATCATGACTGTAATTAAAACCAATAATATCCAAGGCGTCAGATTTCAAAATATTGCTCATATTTTCCAGATCGGTATCA
>CAYTLS010000092.1:0-7049 GCA_964438745.1 uncultured bacterium | reverse complement strand
TAATAATAAACAAAAATAAAGGAGTGTTTATGGGAAAAATTATTGGTATTGACCTCGGAACAACAAATTCATGTGTTGCCGTCATTGATGGTGGTGATCCGCGTGTACTTGAAAACGCCGAAGGTAAAAAAACAACACCGTCTGTAGTCGTATTTAAAAAAGATGGTGAACGTGTTGTTGGTGACACTGCAAAACGCCAGATCGTCACTAATCATGATAGAGCAGTCTACTCTATAAAAAGATTTATGGGAAGAAGATATGACGAAATCACAACCGAAAGAGAAGAAGTTCCATACAAAGTTAAAAAAGGCAGTAAAGGTGATGCTCGTATTGTAATCGGTGATAAAGAATATACACCACCTGAAATATCAGCCATGATATTGCAGAAAATGCGACAAACTGCAGAAGAAAAAATCGGTGAAAAAATTAATGAGGCCGTTGTCACTGTACCGGCATATTTTAATGATGCTCAGCGACAAGCGACCAAAGATGCCGGTAAGATTGCCGGGCTTGATGTAAAAAGAATTATCAACGAACCGACCGCCGCTGCTTTAGCTTATGGAATGGATAAAAAAGGCGATGGTAAAATCGCTGTATTTGACCTTGGTGGTGGTACTTTTGACATCTCGATTCTTGAAATAGGGGAAGGTGTTTTCGAAGTAAAATCAACCAGTGGTGATACACACCTTGGTGGTGATGATTTTGACAAAGTAGTCATGGACTGGTTAGCTGACGAATTCAAGAAAAAAGAAGGCATTGATCTGAAAAAAGATAAAATGGCTGTACAGAGATTGAAGGAAGCAGCGGAGAAAGCTAAAATCGAATTATCATCAAATATGGAAACAGAAATCAACTTGCCTTATATTACAGCAGGGGCTGCCGGCCCATTACATATGCTGGAGAAACTAACTCGGGCTAAACTTGAATCCTTGACATCGCACCTCGTTGAAAAAACCAGAAAGCCTTGTCAGGATGCTCTGTCAGATGCTAATTTATCCGCCTCGGATATTGATGAAGTAATTCTTGTTGGTGGTTCAACCAGAATCCCGGCTGTACAGGCGTTGGTAAAAGAAATATTTGGTAAAGAACCAAATCGACGCATGAATCCTGATGAAGTTGTCGCTACTGGTGCGGCAATACAAGGAGGTGTACTTGGCGGTGAAGTTGAAGACTTATTACTGCTTGATGTGACACCATTATCTCTTGGTATTGAAACCCTTGGTGGAGTATCTACTGTACTGATTGAAAGAAATACGACCATTCCGGCTAAAAAAAGCGAAGTATTTTCAACTGCTGCGGATAATCAGACAAGCGTGGAAATTCATGTTCTGCAAGGTGAAAGAAGTATGGCCAAAGATAATAAGAGTATTGGTAAATTTCATTTGGATGGTATTCCACCATCACCACGCGGTGTACCACAGATTGAAGTAACCTTTGATATTGATGCCAATGGAATTTTAAATGTTTCGGCAAAAGACAAAGCAACAGGCAAAGAACAGAGCGTCCGTATTGAAACTTCTAGTGGAATTTCCGAAGATGAAAAGGAAAGAATGGTTAATGAAGCCAAAGCCCACGAGGAAGAAGATGAAAAACGTAAAGAAGAAATCACCACACGCAATCAGGCGGACACTTTAGTTTACCAGACAGAAAAAAACATCAAAGAATATGGTGATAAACTTGATGAAAGTGCTAAAGGAAAGTTAAATGATGCACTGGAAGAATTGAAAAAGGCCAAGGATAATTCAGATATCGAAGTTGTGAAAAAAGCAATTGAAAATTTGAATAATACATGGTCAGAACTCTCTCAGACAATGTATCAGAATGCTCAGCAGCAAGGGCAGCAACAACCCGGACAAGAGCCTGCCGGCCAGCAGCAGCAACAACAGGGTCAACCGGAATCAGGATCCGCCGATCAAAAAGAAGAAGGCGAAATAGAAGATGCTGATTTTGAAGTGGTTGATGACGAAAAATAAATAGCACTGAGTTCTATTAAATATAAAAAAGGCTACCCTATCGGTAGCCTTTTTTATATTTGTCTGACTCTCTTATTTTAATTTTTTAAAAAATTAATTATATTCTCCCCTTGGATTAAATGATAATTTCTTCCAAAATTATTTTGTTTATATTATTATCAGAGGGGATATGTTAAAAGAGAATGTTATCATCATAACCGGAGCCAGTAAGGGGATTGGCCGGGTAATGGCGGAAAGTTATTCAAAAAAAGGTGCAAAAGTCGTTCTGGCGGCCAGGAGTTATGATCTGATGATGAGTTTTTCGGATCAATTGAAAAGTGAACATCTGATTGTTAAAACAGATGTCCGGGATCAGTTATCCGTCCGTCATATGATTAAGAAAACCATTGAAAAATTTGGTAGAATAGATGTGATCATTAATAATGCCGGTATTATCGAGCCCTGTGATATTGAAAATACACAACTCAATGACTGGCAGAATATTATGGCGACCAATCTGACCGGGCCATTCATGGTTACTCAGGAGGCGATCAGGTATATGAAACAAACCGGCGGTAAGATCATTTACATAGCCTCAACTGCTGGAATGGGACCACGTCCCGGTCGTTGTGCTTATTCCGCCAGTAAAGCCGGATTGATAAACTTTGCTATGAGCATGGCTAAATCACTTCATCAGTTCAATATAAAGGTATATAATATTTGTCCATCCGGAACTGCTACTGATTTACGGGATAAATTGGCCCTGACAGAAGACCCCGCAAGTTTAATGCACCCACGGGATGTTGCTGGTATTGTTGAGTATTGTTTGACAGAACAAGCCGATGTAATTGATGCCCAGCCGATCATTGTTCGTCCCAGAGAGGATAAATTCATAAGAGTTAATGATGAAGAATAAAATTTATTACCATTTTGCCACGATTAAGCGCATATTGATTCTGATCGCAATTGTGATGATATTTTCACTGCTTTTTTACTCACAAAAAATTGTTACAGATTTACGGGATGATTCGACACAATTGATGAATTTTTACGCTGAAGTATATACTGACGCAATGTCCTATACGGGTAATGATCTCAGTTTTGTATTTGAGAAAATAATCCAGAATATTTCGATTCCAATGATATTGTCGGAAAAAAAGGACACCCTTGTCCAAACCTGGAAAAATATTGATCTTGCCGCAGAGAAGCCCACCCAGACCGATACTTTAAAAATTTTAGAGAAAATGCGGGAGATGGACAAAGCGAACGATCCCATTCAACTTACCTATGAAGAGATTACACTGGGATATATTCATTATGGTGACACTGAATTGATCAGTAAACTAAGAATGTTACCCTATATTGAAATCGGGCTGGTGTCACTCTTTATTTTATTGGGTTATATAGGATTTCAACAAATCCGTGCCAGTGAAAGAAGTTCAATTTGGGCGGGAATGGCAAAGGAAACCGCACATCAGTTGGGGACACCGCTTAGTTCATTAATGGGATGGCTCGCTGTGATGGAAAGCGAGGAACCTGAGAACGAAATTGTCAAGGAAATGACCCAGGATATTGATCGCCTGAATAAAGTAACAAATCGCTTTTCTAAGATTGGCTCCAAACCGATTATTCAACAGGTGGTATTAACGCCGGTTATCAGGGAAGCTGTAAAGTATTATCAACGCCGCTTGCCGCAATTAGGTCGAAAAGTCCAAATTATTTTTGATGACCAGGTAAACTATAGCGGTAATATTAATGCTGATATTTTTTCCTGGGCGATAGAAAATTTGATCAAAAATTCAATCGATGCCATTGGTGATAAAGATGGTGAAATATATATTGAATTATCGGAAAATCAGGACAAGGAATTGGTCCATATTGATGTTACCGACAATGGTAAAGGGATTGAAAAGAAAAACTGGAATAATATTTTTCGCCCAGGCTACAGTACCAAAAGACGCGGGTGGGGATTGGGACTCAGTCTCACAAAACGGATTGTGGAACAATATCACCGGGGGAAGATCTTTGTCAAAACCAGCAAAATCGGACGAGGAACAACAATTCGTATCACCATTCCAAATAAAAAAAATGATTAAGTTGATTATCATTTGTATTGATTAATTCGTAAAATGAAAAAACAATCAATATTTTAGGAGGAATTATGAGTTATTGTCCGGAATGCCGATATGAATTTGAAGAGGATGTGAAAACCTGCCCTGATTGCAAGATGGAACTAATGGCAGGAAAACCGGTTGAGAAACCGGTGGATCGCAAATGGGTAATACTTGAAAAAATGACTTCATCCGTCATGGCAGATATGTTAAAAGAAGCGCTGGAGGAAAATGAGATTAACTGCCTCGAAAAATCCGATATGTTTCACAGTGCCTTTGCAATGGAATCCACCTCAATAGCCGGAGGGACAGTAGAGATACTGGTACCAGCTGACCAATTAAACAAAGCAAAAAATATTCTTGTTCAGATCAATAATCGTGTAACCGAATAAAATAAAAAAAGGGAATTATGGCTTACAAAAGAATTAAAGGTACCAAAGATGTTTTACCAGATGAAATCTGGAAATGGGAGTATCTGGAAGAAAAAATAACAAATCAGTTGAAAAATAGTGGGTATTTTGAAATTCGAACCCCAACTTTTGAGGTTACAGAATTGTTTGCACGCGGTATTGGAGAAGAAACCGATGTGGTATCAAAAGAAATGTATACCTTCGAAGATAAAGGTGGGAAAAATCTGACACTTCGTCCTGAATTGACAGCTCCGGTTATCCGCGCTTATATCGAAAATAATCTTGACCAAATCAATCCGGTCAATAAACTTTTCTACATAGGCTCTCTGTTTCGGCAGGAGCGCCCACAAAAAGGGAGGCTTCGTCAATTTAATCAATTCGGAATTGAAATCGTTGGCGCTCCGAATCCGGAAGCAGATGCTGAGGTCATTCGCCTAATGTATGATATATTCAGAGACCTGGGGATTGAACAGATGTCTGTAAAAATCAATAGTATTGGTGGCCGGGAAAGCCGGAATCACTATTTGAAAATTTTAGATAAAGCCCTGGAAAAGCAATATGACAATCTGTGTCCAACCTGTCAGAAACGGTATCACAAAAATCTATTGAGAATTTTTGATTGTAAAAATGAAAATTGCCAGAAAATTTTAGATGATTATGCACCAGCTATAATTGATCATTTGAATGATGAGGACCGTGAACATTTTTCCGCAGTGAGACAACTACTTGATGTCACTGAAACTCCCTATACGGTTGAAAAAAAGATGGTTCGCGGATTGGATTATTATACAAAAACCACTTTTGAAATTACTAGTGATTTGCTCGGCTCACAGGATGCTATTTGTGGTGGTGGGCGGTATGATCACCTGGTAGAGGATCTGGGCGGGAAGGCCACACCGGCGGTTGGCGTCGCCTGTGGTATGGAGCGGTTGATTCTGGTACTTGATGAACTGGATGCCTGGAATAAACAAGAAATGACCAATGTTTTTTTTGTAACTCTCGGTGAAAAAGCCATTGAAAAGGGGTTTCAGTTCGTCACTGAATTACGTAATGAGGGAATTCCGGCTCAAATGGATTTTATGCGCAGGTCTATGAAAGCACAAATGCGAAATGCCGGTAAGAACAATGCAAACTTTGTTGTTATCATCGGTGAGAATGAATTAAATGATAATAAGGTTATTCTGAAAAATATGCAGGAACGGAAGCAAGAAGAAATATTGCTGGATAAACTGGTAGATAGATTAAAAGAAATTTTTTAGCGTTGCATAACGTAGATTAGTAATCATAAAATATTAGACAAATGAGTCATCAGGCCGATGGCTCTTTTTTTTGTGGGATAAAAAAAGAAAGGCTTGTCAAAAACAAGCCTTTTCCCTCCTCCTCACTACAAAAGATTAGCATCTTTTGTAAATCTATCTGGAATTATTTTGGGTTTAAAGTTAATATGTGTGTATAGTAAAAGTTCATTAATTATAATTTTTTTTCTGCATCAATTATAAAAAAATATGGCAAATATAGCAATGAAAAAAAAAGAAAAATGATTATAAAATTATTGTTTATTATCAAATATTATAGAAAATTTTTTTCTTAATTCCCCAGGTATTTGTTCTGATTGTTTTTCCAACCGGTTAAATAATACAAAAGTGGCTCTTGCGCTTAAAAGAAGTTTGCCGGTGTCATCATTATATATATCATGCCTGAACTGTACACTTTTGTTGCCTATTTTCGCTATCCAGGATTCAATTCGTAATGAATCATCCATAAAAGCAGGCGCAAAATAATTAATTGTATTGTTAGCCACCACTAAGCCGTATTTTTTGGGATGCTTGCTGAAAAAAGATAAATACCGATCTTTAATTACCCAGCGGGCCTCTTCTAAAAATTCCAAATAACGGGTATTGTTGACATGGCCGTAAGCGTCAATGTGATATCCCCGAACTGTTATTTTTATTATATCAATCATGGATAAATCTATAATTTGATCGGATTTTATAAAAGATATTTAATGTTAAAAAACACATCACGCTAAAAGTTGGGTTAAATCCACAATTATATTGATGTTGATTATATTTGTTTTCAAAAAATTTTTAAGAATTAGCAATAGCAGGGTGACAGCTGTTACGAAAGCAATTATTCCTATCATAAAAAAGAAAAATAGGACAATCCCAAAGGGGACAAATTTCGAGAGAAAAATATATATCAAAAGGTTAACCTCTGTTAGTTTAAGATAGAATTCGGCAGTTGACGAAAAAAAGTTATGGCGTTAAGTGAATATTGGTCACATGTTATAAAATTTTATTGTTTTTATCTGTTATAAATCCTTAAAAAACGGATTTTCTAACCGAAATTATATTCAACATCGCTCCATTATAAGAGGAGAATTTGGTTTTTTTATAAGATAATTAATTACAATATTAATAAAATACCCTATAATTTTTAAAAAAAATTAAAAAACACTTGAAGTTAAATGAATTTAAACTTAATATTAGGAGAAATAAAAAATAGTTTGGATGGGAGGAATATGAAAAAGCACATAAAATTATCAGAGGAGAGATCAGCATAAATATCAATGCCAA